>JBBDKX010000001.1 GCA_040879145.1 Candidatus Spechtbacterales bacterium
AGGGAGAACTCGTAGGAACAGGAACTCTCGGCTTTACATGGGGAGATTCTGAAATCTCAGATACTCTGACCATAGGAGCAAGCTCAACAGTAGCAGACGGAGCCTTAAGCGCAAATGTATCTCTCCTCGGCCAACTAATAGACCTGGCATCAGAAATAACAGGAATACTTCCCGATGCTAACACAGCAGACAACCTAACCATAAACAACACAACAAGCATAACCACAACGGGTGCTGTTCAGGCAGACTCTTACCAAAGATCTTGCCCAACAGGATATATATGGGTACCCGGCTCTGCAAAACACGGAACCCTCCCGGGCTTCTGCGTAATGAAGTACGAAGCAAAAGACGACGGAGCTGGAAACGCAATAAGCCAGGCAGCTTCAACCCCATGGGTATCAATATCCCAGGAGAGCGCCATAGCAGAGTGTAGGGACGCGGGCTCCCACCTGATATCAGAGAACGAATGGATGACAATTGCAGAAAACATAGCAAACAACTCTGCCAACTGGGCAGACGGCATCATCGGTTCAACCGTAGCCAGCGCAGGAGGTCTCTTCCGCGGCAATGTCGGCATCACAGACTCGGTAAGCTATGACGGCGCCGACCCTGAGTTCGGCACAGGCCGCAACACTAAAGCCCGCCACACCCTCTCAAACAACAACGAAATATGGGACTTCTCCGCAAACGTGTGGGAATGGACAAACCAGCTTGCAATACAAAACGACGTGCCCAAAGACGCCACCCCCGCAGGCGAATACATTGAATACACAGCACTAACAACATTTAAAAGCTTTCCAAACATAAGGCCCCAGGACGACGCATGGGACTCAACCTACGGCGTAGGAAAGCTGTACAGCCAGCCAGACGGAACACTAATTCGCGCCCCGCTACGCGGCGGCGACTGGAGCAATGGCGCGGTTGCCGGCGCGTTCACGGCGCACTTCAACAGTGCGCCTTCCAGCACGAACGCGAGCATTGGGTTCCGCTGTGCCCGGTAGTCCGTAGATTTTGAATTTTGGTATCGGCTTGGATGCTTGCATCCAAGCCGATATAGTTTCCACCCATTCCAAAAACCATGCCTGGCGAGGTCGGACCTCGCCAGGCATGTGACCTTTGTGCTCGGCCAGCAAATAGAAAATACAATATTAAACATTCTCCAAAAAAGAAAACTCTTTAGCACCCTCAGAGGGTGCTAAAGAGTTTTTATTCATCAGAAACAAACGTGGCGCGTAGACGATATAATTGTAGAGCTTGATGAGGAATCTGCAAAAGAACTTTGGGATAAGTATAAAGATATTGTTGTATCTAAGCGTAAGCTTTTAGAGCAACAGGAGGAAGAATTATTGGGGGATCTGTAAGCATAGTTACTCAATAACAAAAAACTGCTGAAGTCTAACCTCAGCAGTTTTTGTTTAAAATACCTATTAAAATAACCCCTCACTTGCTCGCAAGTGAGGGGTTATTTTAATAGATTATTGTGTTTTCTATGGCATAAAAGAATGTATCAAAAGAGATAGATACCATGGCATAAAAGAATGTATCACAGCTCGTGATACATTTTTTGTAAAATGTATCAAAAAGGATGATACATTTATTTAACATTATTATAATTTATAATTTTTCTGCTCTGAAAGTTCTCCTGTAATTACAGCATCCAGTACTAGCTGTGTCGCGAGCTTTTCGCTTTTGGAAAGCAAGAGCTTGTTTTTGCCTCCCACTTTGCCTACGACAAGCTTATTCATCTGCGTTTTCGTTCTTTTACGAGGACGCTTTTGACCTCCTACTCCTATGCGAAACCTTAAGAAGTCTTTTGTTTTTAGTTTTCTTATTATATCTTCCACGCCTTTATGCCCTCCCGAGCTTGCGTTGTAACTTATTCGTATTGATCCTGAGGGAATATCCGCATCGTCGTGTACAAGGATAAAAGAGTTTGGATTTAACTTTTTAGCATCTACAAGCTCCTTTATGGCAAGACCTGACTTGTTCATAAAAGTTAGTGGTTTTGCCAGAACTACTTTTCTGTCTTTTGTTTTTCCTGTGTAGTACAGCGTTTTTTTGGTTTCGGTTTCTTTAAACTCCACCCCTTCTTTTTCAAGAGCATTCATTATTAAATCAACAACCTCGTACCCCGCGTTATGGGGAGTATTGTTGTATTCTTGTCCCGGATTGCCCAGGCCCACAATTGTAATGGTTTTTTTTAATTTCATGATGAAAAAAGAATTCTGAATTTTGAATTTTGAATAAAATTCTAATGACCGAATGTTTTAAAAATTAAGACATTAATACATTTAATTAAAATTAAAAATTAGAAATTTAAAATTAATTCAAAGTTTTATCTATAAAACTTTGAATTTGTGAATAGTCTTCATATCCCGCTGTCGGGTGCAGTGTGTAAAGCATTTGTCCGTTAGAGTCTGTCATATCTGAGTATAACAGATTATTAAGAGTAGGTGTAATTGTGTACATCTCTACACTGTCCGCGCCCATTTTGTTGAGCACCGGTTCTATTTGCAGGAATTGCAATATAGATATATCTGTTGAAAAATATTCCTGATATGTTTCAATTATGTCCCCTTTATCCTCATTTAGTAGGCCATCTCCACTGCTTATTTTTTCCAGTATCGCGATAATAAGTTTTTGTTGCCTTGCCATTCTGTCAAAATCCCCCCCGGCCCTGCCTCTGTCTCGTATGTAGAACAATGCCTCCTCTCCGTTCTTGTGACCCTCTTCGGTTTCTACGCCGCCTATTAAATCAACAACCTTTTCTGTACCCGCAAGGTTTATAACAATAGAGTAGTGTATATTTTGCCCGGTTATTTCCCTAACCTTACTTTTCATTATTTCTGTTTTTTGCGCGTCCGGAATTTCAGTGCCTCCTGCCAATCTGTATAGTTCATTTATTTTTTGGAACGCCCCATCATGAGATATCCAAAGGTCTCTGGGAAGAGAAAATAAATACGCCTTTTGAGTTTCGTGTTCTAAGCTCAGTAGTATTATTGTGTCCGCGACATCTCCGGATATATAATCTTCGCCGCTTATTCCCAGAAGCAGTATATTTGTTTTGCCGTTTTCCGAGTGTAATTGTGTTTTTTCAGCCAAGGTTTTAAAAGAGGGTACAGTTATTTTTTCCGGGCTCTTTATGTCCGCAGGTGTTTCCATCTGCGCGGTTTGGCGTATACTGCCGGCAAGATGTGAAAGCCCCCAGGCAACACCCAATACTACTCCGAACAGAGCCAGAGAACCTATGGCGGCAAGCACTGTTTTGCTTTTTATAAACTTCATTATTGTTATTTTTGTTTTTAATCCTCAGCTTCAGCATAGCCCCCTAAATACATTTAGTAAAGTGGGGATTATGCTTTAAAATAAGGATTTTAGGGTAATTGCCAAGCCATATTTATTGTGATAATATAAGGTTGCACTGTCGGGAAATCAGTTCGATTTTGCACAATTACAGACATGAACGAAAAACTTCGCGGAACATTAGATTTTATATGGGATATCTCTAAGATAATCCTTATTTCGCTTGTCATTATTATACCGATAAGGTACTTTGTGGTGCAGCCATTTTTTGTGAGGGGCGCCAGTATGGAGCCTACATATCAGCAGGGAGATTACCTTTTAGTTGATGAAATATCATATCGTTTTTCAGAACCAAAAAGAGGCGAGGTTATAATTTTTCGCTTCCCGGGAAATCCTTCGCAGTTTTACATAAAAAGAATAATCGGCCTTCCCGGTGAAACAGTTATTGTAAATGACGGGGGGGTTACAGTAGTAAGTGACGACAATCCCGATGGCCTGACTCTGGAAGAAGATTACATACGCAACATAAATACAGACGGAACACTGGAGGTAGAGCTTAATGGAAATGAGTACTTTGTTATGGGAGATAACCGCCTCGCAAGCTACGACTCAAGAAGATGGGGGCCGTTGGCCGAAAACTTTATAATAGGCAAGGTGTTTGTACGCGCATGGCCCTTTGAACAATTTGGTGTAATAGAAGCACCAGCTTACTAAACTATATGTCAAAAGAAAAAAAGAAACAATTTAGAACACCCACAGGAATGCACGATATTTTGCCTAATGAGCAATACATCTGGCAGTATTTTTGGAGGATGGCCGAAGACACAGCAGGCTTTTATAATTATGAGAGGATAGATACGCCAATGATAGAGCAGACCGAGCTTTTTGAAAAAGGAACAGGACAGGGGACTGACATTGTGCAAAAGGAGATGTTTTCTTTCAAAACCAAAGGAGGAGACAGTTTAACTCTTCGCCCTGAAGGGACACCATCAGTAGCAAGAGCATTTATACAAAATGGAATGAGAAAATGGACATCTCCTGTTAAGGTGTATTACGGAGGTCCTATGTTTAGACACGAAAAACCACAGCGTGGCAGGTTTCGCCAGTTTTACCAGTTTGGACTGGAGACAATAGGGGAAGAAGATGCTGCAAGAGATGCTGAAATAATAAATACAACATTCAAAATATTAGAACGTTTACGCCTGACGCAGGTGTGTATGGAGATAAACTCCATAGGGTGCAAAGCTTGTCGCCCCAGATATATAAAAGCTTTAAAGAATTATTACAGGTATAGGTTAAAACAAGTTTGCGCGGACTGCCGCGAAAGGTACAAGAGCAGTCCTTTGCGCCTTTTGGACTGTGACCAGGAAAAGTGCCAAAGAGTTAAGACCGAGGCTCCCCAGATAGTGGATGATCTTTGTAATGACTGTAATGAGCACTTTAAAGAGGTCTTAGAAATTCTTGATTTTGTAAATATACCCTACATACTGAATCCTCATCTTGTGCGCGGATTGGATTATTACACAAGAACAGTTTTTGAGATATTTTTGGGGGATGTTACAGAAACTCCGTCAATTTCTGAAGGTGGCGACACCCCTAAAAGACTTGCAATTGCATCAGGAGGCAGGTATGATAATCTCGTTAAATTTTTGGGAGGAAATGATGCTCCCGCCGTAGGTGTTGCAATGGGTGTTGAAAGAATAATTGAGGCGATGAAGGCTAATGATAAATTGCCTAAGAAGCCTCAGGGACCAAGAGTTTTTGTTGTACAACTTGGAGACAGGGCAAAAAAGAGGGCGTTTCTTCTGTTTGAAGAGTTCCGCAAAGAAGGTATCGCGGCAAGAGAGGCTTTGGGTAGGGATTCTATTAGCGCGCAGTTAAAACTGGCAAACAAATATAAGGCTGATTTGGCAATAATAATAGGACAAAAAGAGGTTTTAGATAAAGTTGCAATAATAAGGGAAATGGACACAGGAACCCAGGAGACAATACCTGAAGAAAAGCTGATTAAAGAGATTAAAAAGAGGTTAAGCAAGAAAAGGTAAAGTAATTCTTAGCGAACGAGAAGCGTGAGCTTAGTAGTACTCACCGAGCACTCAATCTTAATTTTTTAAAAAATTAAGATTGAGTGCTCGGTGCTCATGAATGTAAGTTCGTATTGCGCAAGCAAGCTTGCTTACACTCACTAACTATTCATGGCAGATATTTTTTGCAGGATAATACAAGGAGAGGTAGCGGGTGAATTTCTGTTTGAAGATGACGATTTGGTGGTATTGAAAGATATAGCCCCAAAAGCCCCGGTACATTACCTGGTTATACCTAAAAAACATATTTCAACGATAAACGATGTAGCAGAAGAAGATTCCGAACTTTTAGGAAAAATGGTACTGGCCGCTAAGAGAACCGCAAAGGAAAAAGGAATAGAAGAAGGTTACAAGCTTGTTTATAATGTCGGGGAAAGAGGTGGTCAGGAAGTGCTACACATCCACTTGCATGTGTTGGGGGGCTGGAAAGAACAGTAAATGTAAATTACAATATAAAATTAAAAAACTAAATTATTTCGCGAAGCGAATTCCAAAATTTTAAATTTTGAATTTGATTGAGCGAAGCGCCTGCCTGCCGGCAGGCAGGCCTGCCTGCCGTGTTAGAGAATGCGGCGCAGGTAGAAAGAAACATGGTAAATACAACAAACAAAAACACAAGAACCGGAATGGAAGTCCGTAAAAAAGGGGGAGAGTCTGTTGGTAGCCTGAGCAGGCGCTTTACACAAAAGGTTCGCGGAAGCGGAGTTTTGATGGAAGTGCGTGGAAGGTCTTTCTACAAGCCAAAGCAGAATAAAAAGGCAAGAAGAAAGAGTGCCTTGGTTCGTGCGGAGCGCAGGAAAGAGTACGCAAAGTTGCGCAAGTGGGGAAAGGTAAAATAAGTGATTTATTAACGAAAACGAGCACAGCGAAATTTGAGTTTAGAAAGAACTTACCCCACCGTAATTTTGCCTTCTAACTATCAAACAGTCTTGTAATTAGAGATAATTGTTTAACGCAGCGGCGCAGAGGGTGAATAACCCCGAGCCTGCCTGCCGGCAGGCAGGCGTAGCGAGTGCGCCGCCATTCACAGCAAGCAAAATTAGGGCGGGGTAACTCGCCATCTCCCTAGGCCTAACGGCCGGTGGCTAGACGTAAAGTCGCCATCCCGGCATAGCCTAGGGAGATGGCGGCCCAAAGGGCTTAGCCATAAAACTATGAGTTTAGTTGACCAGATACAGTCTGATATAAAAACAGCTTTAAAAGAAAAGGATGAGAAGGCATCCCTTGTTTTACGTTCGCTTAGTGCGGCTTTTAAAAACAAGGAAATAGAATTAGGTAAAAGAGAAGAGGGTTTGAGTGACGTTGAGGTGGAAGCAATAATATTAAGCGAGATAAAAAAGAGAAAAGAGGCTCGCCAGCAGTATGAAAAAGGTGGCCGAAGCGATTTGGTGGAAGAAGAGATGGCGGAAGAAAAAATTTTAGAAAAGTACGCTCCTGAACAAATGTCTGAAGACAAGCTTGAGAAGATAATTGATGATATAATAGAGAAAACAGAGGCAGCAGGAATGCAGGATATTGGCAAGGTGATGAAAGAGGTGATGGCACAGGTGGGCAACAATGCAGATGGTTCTTTAGTAAGCTTATTAGTTAGGAAAAAACTGCAATGATCTGTCGTGTTGTTAATGAGACCTCTTTTGATGTGAACGAGGAGATGCTCAAAAAGTGCGTTCGGGAGACTGTGCGGGCATTCGGTAAAAACGAAGACATTTCCTGCAGTATAGTAATAGCAGGTTTGGACAAGATAAGGGAGTTAAATGAAAAGTACTATAACAAAAAGGGCGCGACGGATGTTTTAACATTTTCTTCGGAAGAAGAGGATTATGCGGGGGATGTAGTTGTGTGTCCTTCGTACATAAAGGAAAGCACAGGGGAAGAAGGTTTTGAATGGGAGTTTTGCCACGTTGTGGTTCATGGCACCATACACCTTCTCGGAATACACCACGAAGAAGATGAAAAGAATGGACATACCAAGCAACATGAAAAAGAGGTAGAGATTATAAACAAGGTATTAAAGAATAATAATTAATTTTTCAGTCAACTTTTCATTTTAATCTTTTTAATGGCTAGGGAACATATAATTTGTGGAATAGATATAGGATCTCGTTATATATATACGGTTATTGCTTCGTTTTCAAATGATGTTCCCTTACCACAGATAATGGGGATGGGCAGAGCTCGCTCCGCGGGAATACGCAAAGGAATGATAAGCGATTCCGAGGATGCCATAGTTTCTATAAGCAAATCAGTCAAAGAAGCTGAAAAGATGGCGGGGGTATCAATAGGCAGCGCCTATGTCAGTATAGGCGGTAATCATATTACAAGCATGCCTTCAAGAGGTGTTGTTGCTGTTTCACGTGCTGATGGGGAAATATCAGGCGAAGATGTAGAACGCGTAAAAACAGCTGCCGCAACAGTTACACTTCCCCAGAATCGGGAGATTTTACACAACATACCGAGAGAGTTTATTTTAGATAATGAGTCCGGACTACGCGATGTTAATGGAATGAAAGGGTTAAGACTTGAGGCGGATACTTTAATAATAGCGGGTTCAACGGCTCACATTAAAAATATTACAAAGTGTGTAAATGACGCCGGGGTTGATGTTGACGGCTTTGTTTTAGCACCTATTGCTGCCGCGGAAGCCGTGCTCTCAAAACGACAAAAGGATCTAGGTGTTCTCTGTCTTAACATAGGAGCCGGCACAACCGAGTTGGCAGTTTTTGAAGAAGGTAATCTTATTTACGCGAACATACTTCCCTTGGGGGGGGACAATATAACAAACGACCTGGCAATAGGTCTCCGTATTAATGTTGATGTGGCCGAGCGTCTTAAGCGGGAATATGGCATGGCTTTGGCATCGGAGATACCAAAGAGAGATACAATAGATTTATCTCAGTATGACCCGAATGAAACAGAGGCTGTAAATCGCAAAGCTGTCGTAGAGATAATAGAGGCACGTCTTTTTGAGATATTTGATATGGTAAACAAGGAGCTTAGCTCCATAGGAAAGGAGGCATTTCTTCCGGGAGGAGTTGTACTTACGGGAGGCAGTGCCAAGATTCCTCATATAGTAGAGTCATGTAAAATGAAATTACGCCTGCCTGTACAGATAGGATTTCCACGGGATGTTGAGGGTGTCACAACTTCTATGGACGACCCTTCATATGCCGCTGTTCTCGGGCTTATATTTCACGGATATGAGGAGGGTGAATATACCGCGCGTTCGTTCTCAGGACCGGGAACTGCCTCATTTGCAAGAGCAGGAAGCAAGGTGAAAAAGTGGATGCGCTCTCTTCTGCCATAGGTTTAAAAGTTTTATAAACCCAATACAGACAAAATCCTCACAGGCTTTTTATTTTTGCCTTGACTTTTTGGTTTATTTTCTGTAACCTACACTATTGAACAAAGTTTGGCTTCAATATTTTTAAAAGTAAAAAGAAGCCCCGGGATTTAACCCTAAAATTAAATTTATTATTATGGCTCAAATTAAACCTGACATAGAAACATTTGCAAAAATAAAAGTTGTGGGAGTTGGTGGTTCGGGTTGCAACGCTATCAGCCGGATGATTGACTCTAAAATAGAAGGCGTGGAATTCGTCGCTATTAATACGGACGCTCAGGCTCTGCATCACTCAAACGCTCCTCTTAAAATAAATATTGGAAAGAACTTAACACGCGGTCTCGGAGCCGGTATGAATCCGGAAATAGGAAGGCAGGCAGCTGAAGAAAATCGGGACGAGATACAAGATGCTGTTAAAGGTGCCGATATGGTTTTTGTTACCTGCGGTATGGGAGGAGGAACCGGTACAGGCGCTTCAGCGGTTATTGCGGAAGCCGCCCGTGACTCAGGGGCACTAACAGTAGCTACCGTTACACGCCCCTTCAGTTTTGAAGGAGCTCAGCGCGCGCGTATTGCAGAAGAGGGTTTGAGCAAACTTAAAGAGCACGTGGATACTTTAATTGTTATAAACAATGATCGCCTTCTTCAGGTGATAGACCGAAAGACCTCTTTGATAAATGCTTTTGGGACAGTAGATGATGTTTTGCGCCAGGGAGTGCAGGGTATAAGCGACCTTGTTATACAGCCCGGTTTGGTCAATGTGGATTTTGCTGACATACGCGCAATAATGAGCGAGGCGGGAAGCGCGCTTATGGGAATTGGTCTAGCAAGTGGTGAAGAGAGGGCAATGGAAGCTGCTCGCGCTGCTATTAGCTCTCCTTTGCTTGATATCGCAATTGATGGAGCACGTGGAGTATTGTTCAGTGTTGCGGGAGGTGAAGACTTGGCAATGAGCGAGATAAATGATGCGGCTAAAATAATAACAGATTCAATTAATCCCGATGCCAGAGTTATTTTTGGGGCTGTAATAGACGACAAACTCAAAAAGGGAACTTTGAAAGTTACAGTAATAGCCACAGGGTTTTCAGACATGCCTGTAAGCAATACAGAGGAATTGGATTTCTCTGCGGTTACAGCACGCACCGCAAGTTTTAAAAAAGATGAGATAGAAGATGAAGCTGTGGCAGAAAAAGTAAAGGTAAATCGCGAAGATGACTTTCCTAAGCTGGCTACTAAAAATAACAAAGAAGAAAAGAGCGCTGTTGACGGCGATGATGACAAAGAAGAGGATTGGGATATCCCGACATTTATTAGAAAGAAGATGAAATAATCTATTTTTTAAATTTTTAAAATGGCACGCCACACGGCGTGCCATTTTTGGTATAATAAAGATAACACTTATTATTTTTCCACAGGGCACTTCGCTTGACTCGTGTTAAAATAAAACACCACTTAGAGAAATTCTCATCGGGAACTAATTCCATACCCCTAATAAATTTATTTTATTTTTTACCTCTTGGCACAAGGGATAAAAAAGAACACTAACTATGGCACGTATTCCTTTCACAACTCCATTTAAAAGAGTAAGAAAAAGAGACGGGCGTGTTGTTGAATGGGAACAGTCCCGTATCACCAGCGCAATCCGAAAAGCAATGACTAAGATGGAAGAGGGCAATCCTCAAAAGGACTCTGAAAGAATATCGGATAAAGTTGTCCAGTTGCTTGTTAAAAAATATCCCTCAAAACAGGTTTTAACCATTGAAGAAATTCAGGATGTTGTTGAAGACGCGCTTATTCTGATGGAGTTTCCAAAGACAGCGAAGGAATACATCGTTTACAGAAGAGAACGTGCCAAGGTGCGTGAGAGTCAAAGACATGTTCCCGAACATGTGCAGAAAAAAGCGGCAGAGAGTAAAAAATATTTTAAAAACAAATTAGGCGAGTTTATCTACTACAGGACTTATTCCCGATGGATAGAGGACGAGGGAAGGCGAGAGACATGGAGCGAGACAGTAGATCGTTATGTAGATTTTATGCGCGAGAATATCTCAAACGCGTTAAGTGAAGAGGAGTATGCGGAAGTTCGCGAAGCAATTTTAAAACAAGAAGTTATGCCTTCCATGCGCCTTATGTGGGGTGCTGGAGATGCGGCGCGAAAAACCAACGTTACCGGTTACAACTGTTCCTATATAGCCCCAAACCGCCTGGAGGATTTTGCAGAGATTATGTATCTTTCCATGTGTGGAACAGGAGTAGGTTTTTCCGCGGAAAGCAAGAATGTCCAACAACTGCCTATAATAAAACCGCAAACCGGAGATAAGTTAAAAACTCATGTTATAAAAGACTCAAAAGAAGGGTGGGGCGATGCCTTAACTCTCGCTCTTAAGACTTGGTATGACGGTAAAGATATAGATTTTGACTACTCGCAATTACGCCCTGCCGGAGCGCGACTCTTAACGATGGGTGGCAGAAGTTCCGGACCTGAACCTCTTAAAAATCTTATGGAGTTTTCGCGCGAAAAGATACTTGAAAAACAAGGGAAGCGCCTTACTAATCTGGATGTCCACGATATTATTTGTAAAATAGGAGAGGTTGTAGTTGCCGGAGGTGTAAGGCGGAGCGCTCTTATATCTATATCTGATTTAGACGATAAAGAGATGCGCCACGCAAAAGAGGGCAAGTTTTACATGTTTGAGCCACAGCGGCAAATGGCGAATAATTCAGCCGCGTATAATAAAAAACCCACAACCACGGAATTTATGGAAGAGTGGCTGGCGCTTGCTAAAAGTGGCACAGGTGAGAGGGGTATATTTAACAGAGCCGGCTTAAAACATCAGATGCCTGAACGCCGATGGAAGATAACAGCCCCGCACTGGGCCGACATGGGAACTAATCCATGCGGTGAGATAAACCTGCGAAGCAAGCAGTTCTGCAACCTTTCAGAGGTAGTATGCAGAAGCGAAGACACAGAAGAGACTCTTATGCGAAAAGTGCGTCTCGCAACAATTTTAGGGACTTATCAGTCTTCTCTTACCAACTTTCCTTATCTGTCTAAAGAGTGGAAGAAAAACTGTGAAGAAGAGCGTTTGCTCGGAGTATCTCTCACAGGACAGTGGGATTCAGAAGCCGCGCGCGATCCCAAAATTCTTCCCAAACTTAAAGCCGAAGCCATAAGGGTTAATGAAGAGTATGCTAAAAAAATGAAAATAAATCCGTCTAGTGCGATAACATGTGTTAAGCCGTCTGGAACCGTTTCTCAGCTTGTAGATTCAGCCAGTGGTATGCATGCCAGGCATTCAGAATACTATATTCGCCGCGTTAGAATATCTGCAACTGACCCGCTTTTTCATATGCTTCGCGACCAGAAGTTTCCTCATAAGCCCGAGATTGGACAGGATCCCGAAACCGCAACTACTTTTGTTCTTGAGTTTCCGGTTAAAGCTCCTGACAACGCGATAACAAGCGGACAGCTTACAGCATTAGATCAGCTTAAGCACTGGAAGAGTATAAAGGAAAACTTTACAGAACATAACCCATCGGTAACAGTTTCTCTTAATGACGAGGAGTGGATACACACAGCCCACTGGCTTTATGAAAATTGGGACATACTTGGGGGATTAAGCTTCCTTCCGAGGAATGACCACCACTATGCCTTAGCACCATATGAAGAAATTACAAAAGAGCAGTACGAAGAGATGGCGGCCTCAATGCCCGATGTGGACTTTGCCCAAATTGTGGGATATGAGCGTGATGACAACACCGAAGGTGCAAAGGAGCTTGCATGTGTTGGTGGGGTTTGCGAGATAGAGGAGATGACAGGTCCGGCGGACACGGTGGCACACGACCACGAAGAATCCCGCGAAACTGCTTAATAAATTAAAAAATCTCAACAAAAATACACCGTTAGCGGTGTATTTTTGTTTAAGGTTGCAATAGGTGAACCTAATGTGGTTAGCATTAGGGTTGAATGTTGTTGTTTGATATAATGTAAGTATATATTATGAAAAAAAGAATTTTAGAACTCATTATTTCATTGACTTTTGTGGTTGTATCTACTGCAATAGTTTACAGTTTTCTTGTAGGTATACCTGAATTTTGGGATGCACAGTTTTTTTGGAGCGTTGCTTTGGCTATTGGCTGGGTTGTGGTTTAATCTGGATATTATAATCAGGGCTGGCTTGTACGCAAAGGAAAAAGCGCTGAAAATGTTTCCATTGTTTTACCTGTCGCGGTTTTTACAATATAGTGCATTTTGTTTATAAAAGGCATATATTATGAAGATTGGTCGTTATTATGGGGAGCTTTGGTTGTAAATTCCAGTGTTGTATTTAGTCTATACCAGATAGCTAAGGCTCGTGGGTTTTTGGATATAATTTTAAAAAGGTCGAAAAGCAGGAAAATTTAAAAAATAAAAAATACTAATTATGCGTCTTAAAAACAAAGTAGCAATTGTAACCGGTGCTTCATCGGGAATAGGTCGCGCCATAGCCGAGAGTTTTGTTGCAAACGGGGCTAGTGTTGTGTTTTCGGATATAAATGAACCAGACTACGATGTGAAAGAAAAGTTTGGTGAAAAGGCAGTTTTTTTCAAATGCGATGTCTCTGATTACTCGCAGGTTGAAGAACTTGTAAAAACCGCGATAGAAGAATTTTCCGGTCTGCACATTATGGTAAATAACGCAGGTATAGGGACCGTTGGAGGTATACTTGATGCCACTAAAGAAGACTGGCAAAAGACGGTAGATATAAACATGTCAGGAGTTTTTTATGGGATGAAATTAGCGGCACAGTACATGAAAGACAATGGTATCGAGGGCAGTATTGTGAATATGAGTTCTATTTTAGGTAAAGTTGGTTTTCAGGGGGCTGTTTCATACTGTGCTTCTAAAGGAGGTGTTGTACAGTTGACCCATGCGGGAGCATTGGATTTGGCTCCGTATAAAGTAAGGGTAAACGCTATAGCACCAGGGTTTATTAAAACAAAGATGACAGATCCTATGTTGACTAATGAAGATTTTAACAACCTGGTCGTCACTTCAACACCACTTGGACATGTGGGGGAACCTCAAGATATAGCGAACGCAGCAATTTATTTAGCTTCCGATGAGGCAAAATACGTAACAGGAGAGATAATATATGTAGATGGCGGGTGGACCGCAAAGTAAACGTTTAAAAAAATCGACTCACGCCCATGAGTCGATTTTTTTAATTAACTCATGCTCGTGAGTCGATTTTAAAAAATTAACTCATCATGTTGATGGGTTTTTGTTATTCTGGTAGTATGTCGGGGATGTTGAAGGGGTTGGACAAACTGCTTACTCCCGCGAATGCGCTTGTGTTTGTTTGTGCGTGCGTTATTTTGGGTGCGGGTATTTTTTATAAAGTTCCTCAAGCCCCATCAATTGGAGAATATAATGTTGAGGTTGAAGGAAAGATTGTGGAATACCCCGATGTTCGCGCGGATAAAACAATTTTAGTAATCCAGCCCACAAAAGGAGGGTCTGACCTTCCTTTGGGGCGGGTGCGGGTTTCTGCGGATAATTTGCGTGAGTTTTCATATGGCGAATATATAATTGCGCGGGGCACAATAAAAGAACCCGAAAATTTCGCGGACTTTAACTGGCGCGGGTATTTGGCAAAAGAGAGTGTGCAGTATGTAATGTATTACCCCGAGATTCAAAAGACAGGCAAGGTTGAAAAAGGACACCTACATTACGCGGCAGATTTGCGTTCAAAACTGCAGACAGGTTTAGATAACACGCTTTTGCCTCCGCATAACTCTCTTTATTCTGCAATGTTGCTTGCAAACAAAAGCGGTCTTTCGCAAGAACAAAAAGACAGTTTAGCCTCTGCGGGCTTAAGCCATATTGTTGCAATAAGCGGAATGCATATTGCTTTTATTTTGTTTATGGCTTTAGGAGCCTTTTTGGTGGCGGGCATGTGGCGACAGCAGGCAAATGTTTTGGCGCTTTTGTTTATAACCGGTTATATAGTTATGATAGGTGCGCCCGCTTCAGCTGTGCGTGCGGGTATTATGGCGGGCGTTTTAATTTTAGGGCAGCTTATAGGACGCCCCAGTTTCTCATGGCGCGCGCTTTTGTTTGCAGGCGCCTTGATGGTTTTATTTAATCCGTATATCGTGCGTTACGATATTGGTTTTCAGCTTTCGTTTCTTGCAGTCCTGGGAATAATACTATTTTTTAGGCGTATTGAGGTATTTCTCAGAAGCGTGCAAAAGAGAGTTGCTGAGTTTGTTTTGCGCGCGCCTGCCACAAAAGATAATATTGCCGCAACATATGCCGCGGAAAATAAATTTGGGTTCATCTCTATTTTGGCCGTGACACTTTCCGCGCAAGCTCTTACATTTCCCTTGATAATTTACAATTTCGGCAGTTTTTCTTTGGCATCACCCGCGACAAATTTGCTGGTCGTGCCGTTATTGCCCGCAGTTTTGGTTTCAGGATTTATATCTGCCTTTGGGGGTATGGTCGGGGGAGTTACAGCTTCGGTATTAGCCGCCCCCGCATGGATATTTTCGGAATATATTTGGTTTATTATTTCAACCTTTAGTTAAGTGGATAATTTTAAAGTGAAAATTTTTTCTAAAAAACAAAAATATATTCTCTGGGGGTTTTTGGGTGTAGCTGTCCTGTCTTTAAGTTTGGCATATATTTCAATACCGAGCGGGGCGCTTGAGGTACATTTTTTGGATGTAGGGCAGGGGGATGCTGTTTTCATAGAAACACCCTCGGGTCGGCAAATACTAATAGATAGCGGGCGCCCTGATTCGCCAATTCTGGAACGCCTCTCTAACTACATGCCGTTTTATGACAGAGATATAGATATCGTCGTGGCCACTCACATGGACGCGGATCACATAGGTGGGTTAGTGCATGTGCTTGAAAATTTTGAGGTGGATATGATGCTGGTTAATTCCGGTGATTTTACTAAACCCCTGAGTGAAAAATTATTTAAAATAGCTAAGGAAAAGAATATCCCTATAATACAGGCAGGTGTGGGGGATAAATTCACGCTTGATGAGGAGGTGTTTATGTATACCTTGCATCCTTCTTCGGGGTTTTTGAATAAAGACGAGAACGAAGCATCTCTCGTCTTTAAGTTGGTATATAAAAATGATTCGTTCTTGTTTACCGCTGATATAGGAAAAGTAGCTGAGTACACACTTGCTCAAAGCGGTATTGATATTTCAGCTGATGTTTTAAAAGTGGGGCACCACGGGTCAAATACTTCAAGCGTTAAATATTTTTTGGATAAGGTAGGCGCTAAACTGGCTGTAATACAGGTAGGTGAGAATAATTACGGGCATCCTCACCCCGCGGTTTTGAGGCGCCTGAAAGACCTGCAGGTTTTGCGAAATGACTTAAATGGTGATATAACTATTTATAGTTATGGGGACTCAATATAAGTTAAGCTCGCTTAAATTTATGGCAGATAAACAACACTTCAAAAAAGAAAGAACATTGGTTTTAATTAAGCCCGACGGCGTGCAGCGCTCATTGGTGGGCGAGGTAATGGGCCGGTTTGAAAGAATGGGCTTAAAGCTTGTTGCTTTAAAAATGCTCGTAACAAATGCGGAGCATGTGGAGAAGCATTACACCCTGGATCCCGACTGGAGAAGGATAACAGGAGAGAAGACAATAGAAGGCTATAAGAAAAAAGGAATTGAACCTCCTTCCGAAGATCCTTTGGAAATTACAGATACTATATTAAAAGGACTTGTGAACTACATGACAAAAGGCCCTATTGTGGCCATGGTGCTTGAAGGCGCGCATGTTGTACAAATTGTGCGCAAACTTGTAGGTGGTACTGAACCTTTGACAAGCGACGTTGGAACGATACGCGGGGACTTTGTTTTGGACTCTTACCAAATGTCTGATTCTGACGGAAGGGCGGTACGCAATATTGTGCATGCTTCGGGTTCTCCTGAAGAGGCGGAGAATGAGATAAAGCATTGGTTTAGCGAAGAAGAAGTATTAAGCTACAACCACATGCAGGAGAAGATTCTTTATGACGTAGACCTAGGCGGAATATTAGATTAATTATGCCGGAGATTATTGAGGCTGAGATAACAAAACAAAAACTTACGCTTGCTTTAAAAGGCAAGCGTATTTTGAATTTTTGGACAGATTGGCCAAAAGGTCTGTATTCAGAAGCGGGCGGTGTTAAAAAAACAAAAGCTGCTATTGAGGGTTCAAAAATAAAACATATAGAGCGCATGGGCAAAGCTGTTGTAATAAAACTTGAGGGCGGGAATGTCCTCGCCCTGCACCAGAGAATGAGCGGGCACATTCGCCTTATGGCGAGGTCGGACATTGCTAAGTATAAGCACGCGCATTTTAAATTTGAACTGTCGGATGGCAATTGCATGGCTTTAATTGACCCAAGAAAATTCGGCACTGTCTGGTTTGGTTCCGAGGCGTGGTTTGACAGGCAAAATTATATAAAAAATTTAGGGCACGATGTTTTAAGGATTGATAAAATTGATTTTGTAGAAATACTTGCCAGTTCCTCCGCCTCCGTAAAATCTTTTTTACTGAAGCAGGACAAACTCGCAGGGCTCGGCAATATAGCCTGTGATGAAATATTATGGAAGGCAAAAATAAATCCTGAAAGAAAAGTGGAAAGCTTGACTAAGACTGAAGCTTCAAAAATATATTCCGCGATGCACAAAGTTCTCGCCGATGTTTTGAGACACGGCGGTACAAGTATGAGTGACTGGTACCATCCTGACGGCAAAAAGGGAAGTTACCAGGATAATTTTAAAATATATAAAAAGACCACCTGTTCCCGATGTGGTTCGCGGGTTAAAAAAATAAAAATTGCGGGGCGCGGGACATATTTTTGCCCGGTGTGTCAAAAGTGAGCTTCATTTCGTTTTCACTATATTGCGCGTATTATGGCACGCATATTTGGGATATACATTGCCCGGCATGGTTGCTATAATGTAAGTGAGGATACAGTGCGAACCAAAATTCGGCACAAGTCGTATTTTAAAGGGATTCCTAATTGCTTTGCTCTGCGGAGTAAAGTTGCGGAGACCCACCTGTAAATTCTCCGAATTTACTCGCACTGCATTCCTCCAATGTACCCGGTGCTAAAGAGGTCGGGTTTGTTGGAGGGATTATGAGCAACAAAGAAAACATAACAGTTATAGCGCTGGGAGGTTCAATAATAGTTTCCCGCAAAATACAAACAGACTACTTGAAGCGTCTCAGAAGGTTTATAGTAGAGGAGGTGTCTGAGGGGAAAAAATTTATAATTGTAGCAGGCGGAGGGAGTACAGCTCGCAACTATCAAAAGGCCGCTGAAGCTGTTGTGGATATAGAGGACGAAGATAAAGACTGGTTGGGTATTCACTCAACACGGCTCAATGCTCATTTATTACGAACTATTTTTTACGATCACGCTTACCCCTTTGTATTAGACAATCCTGAAAAACCAATAAAAGAACGCGACTTTCAAAAGTACGCGCTTTTTATTGCCTCGGGATGGCGCCCCGGCTGGTCCACTGATTATATAGCATTTAGAATGGCGCACCGCTTTAACGCGGACAAGGTTGTGATAGCCACTAAAATACCTTACGTTTATGATAAAGATATTTCGCTACATACGGATGCCAGCCACTTTGAAAATATGACATGGAAAGAGTATCAGAATCTTTTGCCCGAAAATGAATGGGTGCCCGGAATGAAGAGTCCGGTAGATCCTGTGGCAACCCGCTTTGCAATAGAGAATGGAATAAAATGCGTGCTTTTGCGCGGAACAAACATAAGAAACTTGCAAAGCTACTTTAAAGGAGGAGATTTTAAGGGGACTATTATTGAATAAATATATTTATTTTTCCCCCTCGTAAGTCTGTATTGCCGAAGTTTTCTGTTATCCATCCGGCTCCTACCTCAAGTATTTTGTCTGCGGGTACACTCGGTGAGTATGTATCAAGATGTGTCTGCCCTTTTTTTGGGGCGGGCACATTTTTATGAGTATCTACAATAGTATCATCGGCTATCCATATAAAATCCAAATCAAATTGCATATCCTTCATCCAGAATGTCAGGCGGCCCTTTTCATCAAAAGTAAAAAGCATTCCTGTGCCTTCTGAGAGACTACTTCTTCCTGATAGTCCTTTAATTTTTTCCTCCGGAGTTTGTGCTAATTCAACCTCAATCTTTTTTCCGTCTATTTCTACGTAAGATAGTTGTTTTTCATTTTGCTGTGCGCCTGTTGCTGTAAAATACAATGCGGCAGTAAACAGAAGCGCCACGCCCCCCAGCGCGATGTTTTTTAAATTAAGTTTTGTTTTTAGATTGTCCATAGTATAAAATTTTTCTCGCACCAATTACATTATTACTAAAAAGAAAGTAAAGCACAAGAAAGAATATAAAATCGGCTCTTTATAATATTGTTTTTATAATTGTGATAGTATGGTAGTATAGCACTTTATTAAAGGAGAAACATGGTATATAGAATAGGTCATGCAGGTGCGGCGGGACATGCTCCCGCTAATACAATAAGTTCAATAAAAAAAGCTTTGGAACTTGAAGTGGACATGGTTGAGTTTGACGTGCATTTGTGCCACAGCGGGGAAGTTGTCGTTATTCACGATAAAACCGTTAACAGGACAACTAACGGCAAAGGCAGGGTGCGCGACTTGCCTCTCAGCCGTCTTAAAGAACTCGAAGTATCAGAAGGGGATATATACCTTTTAGAGAAAGGTAAGACCGAGAGCATTCCCACCTTGGAAGAAGTACTTGATGTTGTGGACAAGAGGGCGGAAGTAAACATAGAGATAAAAGATGTTAACGCGGCCGGTCCTGTCGCCTCTGTTGTAAGCAGATATGTGGAAGAGAAGGGATGGGAGGCGGAAGATTTTATTGTGTCGTCATTTAAGACGCAAGCACTGGAGATATTTCGCGTAGCGTGCCCTGATATAAAAATAGGGTTACTCACCTTTTTGCCTACACGTAAAACATTAAGGCTCGCAAAAAAATTTAAGGCCTACTCTATTAACGCCGACTACGCCTCTCTTTCGGAGTCCTTTGTGTCTTTGTCCCACCGTGAGGGGTTTAAAGTATTTGCTTTTACAGCTGATGTCCCCGAAGACATAGAGTACTTAAAAACAATAGGCGTGGACGGGATATTTTCTAATTACCCCGAAAGGGTTTAATGTTTGTTAAATAAAAAACCGCCCCAGCATAGGCGGTTTTATTTTTAGGCAAACGAAAAGCCTCTTTCAATAGAAGCATAGAAAGAGGCTTAAGCAAGGAACTATTGGTGTTAGGATATGCAACCACGTCTGGCTGCGATTATAATAGAAAGAACTGGTTTGAGGTTTGTCCCGCAGTGCACTCTTTGGGACGGTTGAGGTGAAGGGTGGCTCCCAAGCCAAGAAATGGGGTGTCGCGCTAGTCGCGATAAGGTGTAGGAACCTGAGCGAGAATCATTAGCTCCTGTTCCTATTGAACATATTACCAAATTTACGAATAATGTCAATTGGTGTTATTATCCACAGTAGCTATGAAAAATAAAAAACCACTTCTCGGCGCTCATGTTTCTGTTGCGGGGGGAGTTCAAAATGGAATATTGCGAGCTGAGAATATAGGCGCTCAAGTAATTCAGATACACGCCTCCTCTCCGAGGCAATGGACAGCGAAAGCGCAAAAAAAAGAGAACATAGATAAATACAAAGAACTGTTGCGCGAGGGAAAAGTAGAAGCCGTGTTTTTGCACGCGCCTTATTTAATTAATATAGCAAGTAAAGACAGCGTTATGATTAAAAAATCCACAGACGCGCTTGACGGACAAATTCGTCTTGCTGAAGATTTGAACGCGCACGGTGTTGTGGTCCATATGGGTTCTGTTGGAATGGGTAATGGAAAAGAAGGTGCCGCCGAGCGTGCTGCGGGTGTCATAAAAGATGTTCTTGTAAAAAACCCCGGCGCGGCTTATATAATTCTTGAAAATTCTTCAGGTGGCGGAGGAAAGTTCGGTGCCACGGCTGCGGAAATTGGAGAGGTTGTAAAAAGGGTTGCTTCAGATCGTGTGCGTATCTGCATTGATACAGCGCATGCGTTTGGCTCCGGTGAGTTGGAATTTAGCACTGCCGGTGTAAGGCATTTTTTTGAAACTTATGAAAAAGAAGCCGGAAAGGACAAAATAGCCCTTATGCATATAAATGATTCTAAGGCTGAGTTCGGTTCATTTAAAGACAGGCATGAAAATATCGGCGACGGTTTAATAGGTATTGAGGGTTTTAAAATTCTTGCACAAGATAAGAGTGCCATAAAAGTGCCCTGGGTGTTAGAAGTTCCAGGCATTGAAGGTGGCGGTCCTGATAGCGAAAATATGCGCCGTATACAGTCTATTTTTGTTAAGTAAATGATATACTGTACATATATATTAAACATACGAGAATTGTGAAAGAAGACCCTTCATATTATAAGGAATATTCCCATACCCCGCTCATTGACCGTTTTATTCATGCGACCCGGGGTATAAAAAATGCTTGGCGCAAGGAACCAAATTTTAGAATAGAAGCGTTTGTCGCTCTTCTCGTTTTTGGCGCCATGCTTGTATTGCCGCTTTCTAATACTGAGCGCGCGGTTTTAGTCTTGGTAATAGCTCTTGTTCTTGCTCTTGAAATAGTAAATTCTATTTTTGAAAGAGTGCTTGATATAATCCACCCTGATTTTTCTGAAGAAGTAAAAAAAATAAAAGACACAATGGCGGGGGTTGTTTTGTTAGCATCCATAAGCTCTGTTATTGTCGGCCTGTTTATTCTTACCCGGCCGATGATTAATTTTGATAAATTTTTTCACACAAGCTTAGAGAGTTTTCGTACAGATATATGGGTAAACATCGCCGGGATTGTATCTATATTAGGTGATTGGCAATCTATAGTTGGAATAGCCGCTGTTTTATCGGTATTTCTTGCACACAAAAAAAGACATGAGCTTCTTTCGTTTCTTGTGGGAGCAACAGGCATCGGGGCAATTTTTCTATATTTTTTAAAATGGGTCTTTGAAAGACAGCGTCCGGTCGCGGCCGGATTTAACAGTGTTAGCGATTACAGTTTCCCCAGTGGCCATGTGTTTATGGGGACAGTACTATTTTTTTCTGTGGCATTTATATTGAGTCAGGTAAACTATAAAAAAGTTTATGTGTGGTCGGTGTCTGTCGCGGTTGTTTTACTTATCGCGTTAAGCCGCGTTGTACTTTCTGCGCATTGGCTTTCCGACATTTTTGGTGGCTTCGTTTTTGGTGTTTTTTGGCTTCTTCTTTGGTACGGCATAAACCACAGATTGTGGAATAGGGAATTAATAACTAAAAAAAATAACTAAAATGAAAGCAAAACGGAAAATTAATGACTATTAAAGCCCAGATAAGAAGAGAATAATTTATGACAGGAGGCGTATTTGAAATAGCTATAGTTGTAATGGTAGCCGCTGTACTGGGTGTTATTGTACACCTTTTAAAACAGCCGGCATTTTTGGCATATATTTTTGCGGGGGTCGCGCTTAGTGTTTTTGGCGTTATAAACGCCCACAACATGGAGCTTTTTGAGACTTTTAGTAGTTTAGGAATAATGTTCCTCTTGTTTTTAATAGGGATGGAAATAAATTACGATTCTCTGCGGCTTGTGGGTAAAGTCTCTTTAATACTCGGTTTATCTCAGATAATTTTTACATCTTCTATTGGGTACATTATTGCCATACTCTTTGGCTTTTCGGTTATGGCCTCAGTTTATATAGCCGTAGCTCTTACTTTTTCCAGCACTATTATAATAATCAAATTGCTTTCTGAAAGAAGGCAGGTACACAGCTTGCATGGGAAAATAAGCATAGGCTTTTTGCTGGTACAGGACTTTGTAGCAATGCTTATTCTTATGGTGCTTGCGGGAATGACAAATGGCGGGGATGTTACCGGCATGAGTGTTGCCTTTGCTGTTGTTAAAGGTGTCGCGCTCTTTGCTTTAATGCTCTTTTTGGGTCGCAAGATTGTACCCCCTATATTAAATAAGGTAGCACAATCTCTTGAGATTCTTTTTCTTACAAGCCTCGCATGGGCGCTTGGTGTTGCTGCAGCTGTTTCTTATCTCGGGTTTTCCATTGAAATAGGAGGTTTTCTTGCAGGCTTAGCACTGGCAAATTCCTCGGAGCACTATCAGATATCTGCGCGCGTCCGCTCGCTTAGAGATTTTTTTATTTTGATATTTTTTGTGATGTTGGGCCTCAACTTTACTTTTTCGGGATTTTCAAGCATCGCGGTTCCTGTTGCAGTATTTTCAATTTTTGTTCTCATAGGAAACCCGCTTATAGTTATGCTGATAATGCGCTCTATGGGTTACAAGAAAAAGACGGGTTTTATGACCGGAACAACCGTTGCGCAAATTTCGGAGTTTAGTTTAATAGTGGTAGCGCTTGGGCTGGGATTGGGCCATGTAACAGAGGGGGTGATGTCCCTTGTTACCGCTGTTGGAATTATCACAATAGTTATCTCAACTTATGCAATCACGTATAGCGATGAGATATTTGAAAAGATAAAACCGCTTTTGAGTGTTTTTGAGAAAAAAACGGCCAGCGAAAAGCCTTTGCCGCCGGGAAATCAAAAACCAATACTCCTTGTAGGGGGACACAGGATTGGGCAAAACATAGCGTATCAGTTGTCTAAAGATGAACTGCTTGTTGTAGATTTTGATCCCGAAATAATAAAACGTCTTCAAAAAGACGGTTTTAATGTTCTGTTCGGTGATATTTCAGACGAAGATATACAGGAAGAAGCCGGTCTTTGGGAGGCAAAAATAGTTATATCTACAAGCCCGGACCTTGAAGCAAATGAGACTATATTACAAAGCGCTAAAAAAAGCTCGGACGTACACCCTTTTGTTGTATTGCGCGCTGAAACACAAATGGACGCTGAATATCTATACGAACGAGGCGCAGACTATGTAATTCTCCCACATCTTACAGCGGGACAGTCTCTCGGCAGAGTTTTGGCTAAAGGGGCATATGGAGAACTGCTTGTTCAGTTAAAAGAGCGCGATATAGCACAAATGGCAAATAATTAAACATACACAGATGAAAAATAAACCCCTCACATGCTTGCATGTAGGGGGTTTATTTTTTTAGTAAATTATGGTATAATATCCCTATAAGGTTAGTTGCCTTGCATTTATGAAAAAATTTGTACAAAAATTTTTGAATGCTGTAATTCCTTCTAAAAAGAATGGCTACAAACCATTGCTTTTGTCTAATCAGGCGCTTGCAAGCTATGCAGTTTTAACCATGCTTGCCTCGACACTTTTTTATTACACAGAAGGCCTGCATACGCCGGGTATGTTTGCGCGAATCAGCCAAAGTATTGTAGTGGACCAGACAAACATACAACGCCAAGCGCAAAGCCAGGTGTCCTTAAAGGTGAATGATAAACTTGTACAGGCCGCAACCATGAAAGCACAGGATATGATAGATAGAGATTATTTTTCTCACAATGGTCCTGATGGCGAGCGTCCGTGGGTGTGGCTTCAGCGTGCCAATTATGATTACGCGCTTGCCGGAGAGAATTTGGCAATAGATTTTTTTGACCCCCAAACTGTTGTAAATGCCTGGATGAACTCTCCATCGCACGCAAGAAATATTTTAAATGATTACTTTACTGATATCGGAATAGGCGTAGCGGAAGGGGAATTTAACGGAAGGCAAACAACTGTTGTTGTGATGTTTTTAGGAAGGGAGGTATCTCCAACACTACAAGCTGTAGCTATAACAGAACCGGAACCTGCTCCAGCTCCTCCCACTCCCCCTGCTCCGGCACCAGCACCCGCACCCACTCCCACTCCGTCACCCACTCCTCCAGCCCCTGCTCCGGAACCTGCTCCGGAATCAGTTTTTGCCTCCGGTGATACAGTGGAAAACCCTTCTCCTGAAAAAATTGCATTAGTATCCCGTGTTAACAAAAGTGACGTGGAAAAGGAAAGTGAACGCATAAAAGAAAAAGAGGTCAATGGATCAGCATTTGTTAATGCCGCAGAAAGTACTAATGTGAGTGAATTTGTTTCTTTTGAAAAGTCTTCCGTACTGGTGCGAAATGGGCTCCGTGTGTTTATGGTTGGGTTAATAATGGTATCTGCTATTACGGGTGTAAAACATCCTGAAGGTGTTAAGTTTGCAATACCAAGAGTTTTCTTGTTAGGGTTTTTACTTAGCGCGTTGTCTGTTTAATAAATCGCCCTCGCGGCGGGAATTAAAGATTTTTAAAACTGTGAAAATATCTGTAAGAGTAAGGGTTGGATCATCAGTCACTAAAATAGAAAAAATTGAGGAAGGTAGTTTTTTAGCCTATATTAAAGCGCGACCCGAAAAAGGAAAAGCAAACAAGGCGCTTGCTGCAGCTCTTGGAGAATATTTTAATATACCACCTTCTTCCATCCGCATAATTTCAGGACAAACTTCAAAAAATAAAATAGTAGAACTGCTATAAGTTTTTATTTTTGACAATACACTTTGTTTGAAAAGCGATTTTTGGTCGCTTTTATTTTTTGTAGTAATATAAAGAAAAGATATGATAAACGAAGAATTGATAAAATATGTAAAGCATATGCGCGGGCAGGGTCTTTCTGATGATGATATAAAAAAAGTTTTGTTGGGACAGGACTGGCCTGAGCGTGAAATACTTAGCGTGCTTTGGTACGATTTAAACGCACCCGACGATATAAAAAAAGAAGCGAGTAAGAAGTACAGAAAATCCACAAGAGTATTACCTCTGGTAATTCTTCTTGCGATATTTTGGTTTGCAGCTCTTTTATATGTACGAGCGTGGAATCCCTCTTGGAATCCGTTTCCCGAGCCCCCCCATAGTACTTATTGATAGATTCCCCTTTTTAAAATAACAAAAGCAACAAAATACTCTGCGAATATGCAGGGTGTTTTATTATGCGCTTGCCTGCTATAATAAAATAAGCGTATATACGCTTATTTTATGGATAAAATAAAACTAAAATCCAAGACGAGAAAGGAAAAACACCTCCCCCCCGATGCGGCAGGACACATTATGGAAATAAAAATTCCCGCGGTTTTACCTGATGCAACAATGGGTGACGTTAGAAATCTTTTATCCGGAAACAAATTTGATACGGTTAATTATATATATGTAATTAACAAGAAGAGGTATTTGATAGGAGTTTTTCCGGTAAAGGAGGTTTTTTTAAAAAGCGTTGATACTGTTGTGTCTAAGGTAATGAACTCGGACCCTGTATCGGTAAGTATTTATGCTAACAGCGAACACGTCGCACTAACAGCACTTAAACACAACATAAAAGCCATACCGGTCGTGGATGTAGAAGATAGGCTTTTGGGGGTTGTAGCATCTGATACTATTTTACAGATATTAAATGACGAGAACATAGAAGATCTTTTGCATTCCGCGGGTATATCTCCTCCTGACCTGAGTATTTTTGATTCAAAAGGAGCATCTGTTAAAATGCATGTTAAAAAAAGGCTGCCCTGGCTGGTCGTTGGTTTATTTGGCGGAATAGTTGCAGCTTTGATAATAAGTTTTTTTGAAGAGGCAATAAGGGCAGAATTAGCGCTGGTCGCATTTATTCCCGCTATAGTTTATATAGCGGACGCGGCAGGAAACCAAACTCAGGTGCTTTTTATACGCACCATAGCTCTTGAGCGCAATTTGGATTTTAAGCGTTATGCCCTAAAAGAACTTAAAGTTGTATCTATCTTAGCTGTCTTTCTTGGTTTTGGCTTTGCCCTGGCAGGGTTCCTTTGGGCATTTTCTTCTCAGGTTGCAATTATCGTGGGAACCTCCGTGTTTATGACGGTAATTGTGGCGATGGTGGTAGCTTTAGCTCTGCCCCTTGCTTTGCAAAAGAGAAATTTTGACCCCGCAATAGCCAGTGGTCCTTTTGCTACAGTGTTGCGGGATATTACAAACCTTTTAATTTACTTCAGTATAGCGCGCATAGTTTTTGCTCTGTACGCATAGCTCGGCTAACTCCTAATCTATGATAAAACACATACGCGGAGATATATCAAAAATAGATGCTGATATAATAGTAAACTCAGCAGATACAAAACTTAACCACTCTAACGGCGGAATTTCTAAGGTAATTGCCGAAGCGGCGGGGTATTTGCTTGTTGCAGAGAGCAAGGCACTTAAACAGATACCTTTAGGTGAAATCGGCATGACGCGCGCCGGAAATCTTAAAGCAAAAAATGTATATCATATTCCTACAATAGATGTGGAAGAGGGGACAACTATTTCCTACGAAGACCTGGAGGCAGTGTGGAGGCGCGCTCTAACATGGTGCAAGGCAAACCAGTTTGACAGCATCGCCACTCCGCTTCTTGGCTCAGATTGTGGCTTAGACCCCGCTAAAGTAAAAGAAGTTCTTGTGAAAGTCGGGTCCGAATATCAGTTCGGTAATCTGGAAATTATAATTGTAGAACACGAAGGGGTTGAATAATTTTATGACAAAAGAATATTACGCGCAAATTAGCAGGTTAGATTTTAACCCCGAAACCATAATAAGCGGGTTAAGTTCTATGGCGTTGTTTGTCGCGGGTCTTGTGTTTGCGGCATTTATTATATTGAGCGTAGTTTTAAACCATCACTGGAAAGAGCACGGTGTTACAAAAGAGCAGATACAGAGGTTGCGCAGGATATATTTTACAGGCGCGGGAGTATTGTTCGGTATAATGCTTATTAGCTTAATCTCGTTTATGTTCTAACACCTAAACTTATGATTGATTTACTTGAGGGCGAAAAAATAGTTTTACAAAAAAGGAGGCACTGGTACGCGCTTGCAACCGAAAGTTCCGGTTTATTCCTTATGGCTTTAGTACCTGTTCTTTTGATACTCCTGGGAATGTCTTCACCCGCTGTGCGCGAGATAATGACAGCAAATTGGAACTTGATACTGTTTATGGCATCCGTATGGCTGCTTATGGTCTGGATGATATTTTTTGTAGTTTGGACCAACTACTATCTGGATGTTTTAGTAGTTACAAATTACCGCCTTATAGATATAGAACAAAAAGGACTTTTTGCCCGTGATATGGCAGAGGTGCACCTAAGCCGGATACAGGATGTAAAAGTGGAGGTGGTAGGACTTCTTGCTTCTTTAATGGACTTTGGCGACATTCATGTGCAAACCGCGGGAGCAGAACGTGAGGTAGTGATAACCCGGATAGAACACCCCCATAAGGTTCGCGATATGATATCTCAGTATCACATGGAAGTGTTAAATAAAAGATAATGTTTTTTGATAAATCTTTCGGTATAATTCCTTTTACAAAAGAAGGCGATGAATATCGCTTTCTTTTGGTACATCAAAATACCGGACATTGGTCGTTTCCAAAAGGCCACCCGCAAGTGGGTGAAACAGAAATAGAAACCGCAAAGCGCGAGTTTAGAGAAGAAACAGGATTAAATAATGTGGAGTTAATAGACGGCATTCAGTTTAAAGTGCGCTATTTTAACAAAAAGATGCGCTATTTTAATAAAAAGAAGAGGGGGTGGGTTTTTAAAACAGTTAAGCTCTTCCCCGGTTTTTTAAAGCATCCTCAAGAGCCCAAATTAGAGGTCGACGAGGTGCAGGATTATAGGTGGGCGGACTTCAATGAGGCAATAAATCTTTTAACTTACCCAAACTCTAAAAAGATACTTAAAAAAACACAGAAATATCTTGAGAACAATTTTAACTAAAAACCCCGCCTCAGGCGGGGTTTTTAGTTTTACAAATGTTCTTTAAAAAAGTTTATGCTTCTTTGCCAAGCGGTTCCCGTGTTGGCGCTTATGTCGTGGTCGTCGCCGGGGTATTCGTGGTATACAACATCTTTTGCTGTATTATCATTGGTTACCTTTTTTGGTTATACCCTTACTCTAACCAAAAACCGCCTTATGGGCGGTTTGCCCCGTACCCCAAAAGGGGCTTTTAAGTTTGACAAAATAGTAGTTTTATGTTATTTTTACACCAGTTCCAACCATAGAGAGGAGATAAGGATGAATGAGCCAATAAGTATTATCAAAAGAAGGCTGTTTGGCAAAATTTCTCATAAAGAATTTGTTGAACTTGCAAGCGATTTTGTCAACATCACAGGTAGCAGATGGGAATCAGGCACAGAACTTGAAATAGTTCTGTATAACAAAGTTCCTTCTTTTACGACAAAAATTCTTTCGCCCGAAGACGAAAAGGATTATGAGGAAAATTTGGAGAGCGCCGTTATGTTGCGCCTTGATTCTTTTGAGCAACTGACGCCAGAGCTTTTCAAAAAGGCAGCGTATGTAGATTTGAGTGCCAGGCCAAAGGATGAGCAGAATACTTCGGATGACGGAGTAGCATATGTGTCTGCAAAAGGCCTTCTGCCTGGATTGCTTCGCTTCCAGACTATTTCTACAACGGCTGTTGAAGCCGTAGAAAGTGTAAAAGCAAAAAGAGGTGTTAAGTACAAGATTGGTAGCGGTTTTGAGAGGAATTACATAATGTATTGGGTCTTTGACCCCAACTCTCTAATCGCACTAAACGTTGCTTTGTTAAACGACAAAACAACAGACGTTGTTTTAACAGGCGTTTAACAAAGTTCTTTTAAAAACCGCCCCAAAAAGGCGGTTTTTTGTTATGTAAACTAATGACCCAGGTGCGTGGAGCCATCACCCTCTATCCCCCTCTCACACAAACACATAAACACACAAAAAACATTCCAACATTCTTGAGAATGTTGGAATGTTTGTAAGAGACGACAATATCGGAACTTGACGATTTTTGTTATAATATTAGCATTAGTGGGGAGTATAAAAAATAATTATGCACGGATTAGACAACGAAAAACAAATACTTTTTTACGAGCAAGAATTTTATGTATTCTCAAATTTTTCTTCGTTTAAGCTAAGCTGGAAAGGTTATGACTGGATGACATCTGAGCATGCTTATCATTCAGAAAAATTTGATGACCCCGAGCTCGTGGAAGGATTAAAGAGTGCTCGTTCTGCTCATGATTCAATGAAGTTGGCATACGCAAACAGAGATAAATATAGAAAAGATTGGGATGATATAAAATTAGGTGTTATGAAAGAAATACTGCATGCTAAAGTTGAACAGCATCCGTATGTAAAAAAGAAACTGCTTGAATCCGGCGACAGAGAACTTATTGAAAATTCATGGCGAGACGATTACTGGGGCTGGGGACCAAACAGAGGCGGCGCCAACCATCTTGGTAAGTTGTGGATGGAAGTACGCGAGGAGGTGCGCGCAGGTGGAAAATAGTAAAAGTGAGAATTTGAGTCACTGGCGAGGTCGGACCTCGCCAGACTTAGACCCACAAAAAATATGTTTAACAAAACCGCCTCTCGGGCGGTTTTGTGTTAGAATGGGGGTATGGAAAGATTTGAATACAGTAAAATAGAAAAAGAACGATTTGACGCTCTTGCTATCGAGATTTTGGATATGGCGAAAAAGGATCAGGAGTTGCGTCTTTCAGGAAATGAAAAAGATAACGAAGATGCTGAGTGGCGCCAGGAATACAGAAATCTGGATATGGCCAATACAAAGCGCTTAAAAGAAATTATAGGAGAGATTGGCTGGCCGGTAATTTCTAAAGTGGGTGAGGAGGCATCACACGCGGCATGGCTTTTGGTGCAGCATGCAAGGGATGAAAATTTAAATATAGATATAGAGTTCCAGAAGCAGGCACTGGAATTGATGAAAGAGGTACAGGAGGGCGATGTAAATAAAGCAAATATTGCGTATTTGGAAGACAGGATATTAATTAGCCAGGACAAGCCTCAGCTTTACGGCACTCAGCATGAGCTAAAAGACGGCGAGTGGACTCCCATGCAAACCGCTGACATAGAGAAAGTAAACGAGCGCAGAAAAGAAATGGGCATGCCCCCAGTGGAGGAAGCTACAGAAAAATTGAACGAAAGCGCAAAGAGTAGCCTGAAATAAAACTTAAAATAAATGGGAAAACCGGTTTTCCCATTTAGCCAAAGTACAAATTTTCGTTTGCTGCTCTTTATTTTTAACGGTAAGTTGTTAAAATATGAAACCTATAATAATATCTGCCGATGAAATAAAGAAGACCTTGCCTAGATATAACCCCAAAAAGAGTGGTGATTTTCATACAAAATCCGCAAAAATTGCAGACATTAGATATGAAGAGGCGCTAAAAGAAAAAATAAACTAATTTAACATAAAACATGAACTACATTTACATCTCAATAATAATACTCCTCGCGGTTGTTTTGCTTGTTCCAAAAAGCAGGGAAAAGGTGGTTGGGATATACTTAAACAAATGAACATGCAAACATCTATATCAGACACCGGAGTATATCTGGAACGCATGAGTAAACCCCTGCAGGAAAAGCTTCGCGTAGCCCACTACATACCCAACAGTGCTCAGGCTGTTTTAGATGTCGGCTGTGCGGACGGTACAGTGACCATTGCCTTGGCACAGATGTTTCCGAAGATTCAATTTTGTGGCATAGATCTGGAAGAGGATTTTATAAAAAAAGCCAAACAGAGGGCAAAGGAAGAGGGTTTTAAAAATGTGGATTTTGAAAAGGTATATCTGCGCGATCTCTTGGCGCGCAGTCAACGTTTTGACTCTGTGGTGTTTATTTCTGTACTGCATGAATTCTACAGCTATGGGGAGGGAGTATCATCTATTCTCAAAGCATTGGCAGACGCGCATGAACTTTTAAAACCTGAAGGCAGGATAATAATCCGGGATATGATATTGAATGAATATACAAAAAGTACAAAATTCCGGGTGGGCGATGTCGTCAAAAAGGTAAGGGATAAAAAAGACACAGCAGGGCGAATAGGAGATTTTGAAAAATACCACGGACCTTTGGATAGTATTTATTCCCTGAACCATTTTCTTTTGAAATATTTTTACACAGAGAACTGGGAGCGAGAAGTTAAAGAGCATTACGTTCCGGTAACTTTTGAACAGTATGCACAGGCCTTTGATTTTTTGGGGATGGATTTACAGGTGCAGGATTCTTACCTGATACCTTTTTTAAAACAAAAGTGGCAGGATGACTTTGCTCTAACGGAAGAAGAGTTAAGCAGTTTTAGAAGCACCGGTTTTTTAGTGGCAAGAAAATAAAAAACCGCCAATGGCGGTTTTTTTGTTATAATAAAACCATATGAACTACATTTACATCTCAATAATAATACTCCTCGCGGTTGTTTTGCTTGTTCCAAAAAGCAGGGAAAAGGCCATTGGCATATGTAAGGCGGCGCTCGGGCAAAGCAGGAAAAAGGAAGAGAGGAAAAATAAGATATTGGAACTGCTTTCTGAAAGGGGGGAGATGACTAATTCCGACATTCGTGAAGCAACAGGCATTTCGCGCAGATCTATTGTAAACTACATCAACGAACTTGAAAAAGAAGGGAAGGTGGAACAAGTTGGAGACGCCGGAAGAAGTGTAAAATACCGCGTAAAATAAATGGGAAAACCGGTTTTCCCATTTAGCCAAAGTACAAATTTTCGTTTGCTGCTCTTTATTTTTAACGGTAAGTTGTTAAAATATGAAACCTATAATAATATCTGCCGATGAAATAAAGAAGACCTTGCCTAGATATAACCCCAAAAAGAGTGGTGATTTTCATACAAAATCCGCAAAAATTGCAGACATTAGATATGAAGAGGCGCTAAAAGAAAATGAGAACATTAAAAAGGTTATTTTATTATCAGGTGGCTCGGCTTCCGGTAAAACTGAGTATTTATCAGCTTATTTGTCAGATGAAAACGCAATAATTGTTGACGGAACTCTTTCAACTCTTGAAGGATTTAAGGTAAAGTACAAAAAAGCTATACAAAAGAAGAAAAAGGTTTATATCCATTCTGTTATACCCGACGACCTAAAAAGGGCTTTTATCGCCTTTTTAGCAAGAGAGCGTAAGTATGATGAAAAGTATTTTTTTGAAACTCACAGCAATTCCAGGACTGCTTTGTTGCAGATAGTGAAAAATTATAAAAATATACCAATTACTATAATTCAAAGTCGTGCCAACAAAAAAAATCAAATGGAGTTTGAAGAACTATCCTATAAGAGCAGAAAGGGGTTAATTGATTATTTAGAAGATATCAAGTACAATAAGAATGAAATTATAGAGATAATAACAAAAATATGAGTGTTAAGTGGAAAAAATTACCAAAAAAAGATACACTACAGATTCGCTCTTACGAAGCGGCTCTTCGTCGTGGTAGAAAAAGCCAGCATGTGATTCACGCAGATAGTGGTTGGGCAGTAAAAAGAGCCGGAGCTACCAGACCGTCTAAGGTTTTTGATAAAAAAACTAATGCTGTTAATTATGCAAAGAATGTTTCCAAAAAAAATCGTACAGACCTATATATTCACGATAAAAACGGCAGAATACAGAAGAGTCATTCTTACTAAATTAAAAAACCGCCCGAGAGGTGGTTTTTTAAGGTGTAAATTGTTTACTTAAAATAAATGGGAAAACCGGTTTTCCCATTTAGCCAAAATATAAATTTATAAATAACATAATTTAAAACATGACCTACGCTTACAACAGATACCAATTTACAATCCAAGGAAGGAGGCAAAAGGTGAAAGACGACCCTGAACTCGCGCCATATGTCGCAAGAGCGGTTGTAATGAAAAACCCTATGGGTGAAGTGTTGTGGAAAGATTGGGACAGCGCCCAATCTCCGGATGCTTCGGGAAAAACACTTAGGGAAGCAAGCGACAAGGCCAGGAAATATGCGGAAGAGTGGATTGATGGAAAGTTTTCTAAGTAATACGACAAAAAGATTACACAAATTCAAAAAAGTGGACGTTTTCGTGTCCACTTTTTGGGGGTCAGTTCAACAAGCCGTTTTTTGTTGGAGAAGAAGGTTTTTTATAAAATAATGCGTATATTTGTTATTTTTTACATAGATATAGACAAATATGCATAGATTTGCTATAATATCTATGCATGATAAAGAAAAATAATAACAACTTAACTATAGGAGAAGCAGCTGATTTTTTGGGTGTTTCTATTGATACCTTAAGGCGTTGGGATAAGTCAGGCAAACTAAAAGCCCAAAAAAGCGTTGGTGGGCATCGCTATTATCCAAAAGAACAGTTGGAGCGTTTTGTTGCGGATATTTTTGCGGTTGCGCGCATATGGGCTGAAAGCTCCACGTCTTCTGAAATTCCAGACGAACAGTACTGTCAAACATATGATATATTTACAGGCAGGCTTGGTAGAATGGCGTCGGCTCTTGAGCAGAATAGCGACATAGAAGATATTATACCGCTAATTATTGCTGTGGTTGGTGAGATAGGAAATAATTCTTTTGACCACAATTTTGGCAACTGGCCCGATGTTCCGGGAATTTTCTTTGATTATAATATGGATAAGCGCATAATAGTGCTTGCAGACAGGGGGCAAGGAATTCGTGCCACCCTTTTAAGAGTGCGCCCTGAAATAAAAAATGATATAGAAGCGCTGACGATAGCGTTTACAGAGCGTGTTTCAGGCAGGTCTCCTGAACAAAGAGGAAACGGTCTTAAATTTGTTCGCGAAGTGGCAACAGAAAATCCTATGGGTGTGGCGCTACAATCAGGCACAGCGGTGGCTGAGATAGCTAAAAATAATGGACAGTTAAAAATTAACCTTGCACAGAGAAATCTTGTAGGAACGCTAACAAAGATAGAGTATTGATGGTATATATTAAATATATGAAAATAGAGCTTAAAAAATTCGGAAAAATATTAACTTCACGTCCGGCCGGCAAAGAGGCCTTTGCCGCAATACGCCCCTTACTTGATGCGGACGCGGATATTGTAGAAATAGATTTTGACGACATTATTTCAATTGGTCCTTCTTGGGCGGATGAGTTTTTCGGCGCGCTAAAAGAAATGTATGGCGCTGAGAAAATAAAATATCTGCCAAGCGATAATAAATCTGTTGTAGAAACTTTAAAGATTATTGAAGGGGATATATAAAAAATAGTATACTAAATTAATTTTAAGGCTCTTTTCCTGTGTGTTTGTGGATGAAAGTTTTCCAAGTGATACCTAAAAAGTTCACAAGTAGTTTTTAAAAGCAGTGTTGACATTAATATAGCATATATGCTATATTATAAGTATATAATTAATTTAAAAGGTCGATAATTTGTTTATGTCAGAATATAAAGTATATTTTTACAGAAAAAGTAATAACAAGAAAGTTCCAGTTAAAGAATATTTAGAAAAGTTATCTAAAGGTGAACAGGCGAAAATAGCTTCTTACATACAGTTACTGCGAGAGAACGAAGGATACTTAGAAGAACCCTATTCAAGACATTTGAAAGATGGAATCAGGGAGTTGAGACCCAAGAATGATAGAGTTCTATATGTACTTGTAAAAGGAAAAAAGATTATTTTATTGCATGCTTTTAGGAAAACTACACAAAAAACTCCTTCTGGAGAAATAGAAAAGGCAGAGGAGTACTTTCAGGACTATAAAACTCATCCCAAATTTACTCTTGAAAGTTATAAATAAAAAAAGATGAACAATACAACCAAAACTAATTACGATAAATATCTGGAAAAACAAATGCGGGACTCTGAGTTTCGCAAAGCGTATGAAGAAGAGCTCAGGCGCCTTAGGTTTGCGCACAAGGTGATGCAGTTAAGAAAAGAAGAAAAACTCTCACAAAAAGAGTTCGCAGAAAAAATAAATACAACCCAGAGCGTAGTCAGTAGAATAGAGCATGGTAGCCAGAATATCACAGTGGATTATTTAGAAAGAATAGCTAATATTTTTGGTAGAGAGTTGGTGGTTGATTTTGAAAAAAGAAAAAAGCAAAAACTGAAGAGTTAAAAATTTTTTATAAGATAACAAAACCGCCTTCGGGCGGTTTTGTGTTAGAATGGGGGTATGAAAAGATTTGAATACAGCAAAATAGAAAAAGAACGATTTGATGCTCTTGCTATCGAGATTTTGGATATGGCGAAAAAAGACCAGGAACTGCGTCTTTCAGGAAATGAAAAAGATAACGAAGATGCTGAGTGGCGCCAGGAATACAGAAATCTGGATGCGACCAATACAAAGCGCTTGAAAGAGATTATAGGAGAGATAGGCTGGCCTGTAATTTCTAAAGTGGGTGAGGAGGCATCGCACGCCGCATGGCTTTTGGTGCAACATGCAAGAGATGAAAATTTAAATATAGATATAGGGTTTCAGAAGCAGGCACTGGAATTGATGAAAGAAGCGCAGGAGGGCGATGTAGATAAATCAAATATTGCGTATTTGGAAGACAGGATATTAATTAGCCAGGACAAGCATCAGCTTTATGGTACTCAACAGGAGCTAAAAGACGGTAAGTGGACTCCCATGCAAACCGCTGACATAGAAAAAGTAAACGAGCGCAGAAAAGAAATGGGCATGCCCCCAGTGGAGGAAGCCACAGAAAAATTGAACGAAAGCCCAAAGAGCAGCCTGAAATAAAACTTAAAATAAATGGGAAAACCGGTTTTCCCATTTAGCCAAAATATAAATTTATAAATAACATAATTTAAAACATGACCTACGCTTACAACAGATACCAATTTACAATCCAAGGAAGGAGGCAAAAGGTGAAAGACGACCCTGAACTCGCGCCATATGTCGCAAGAGCGGTTGTAATGAAAAACCCTATGGGTGAAGTGTTGTGGAAAGATTGGGACAGCGCCCAATCTCCGGATGCTTCGGGAAAAACACTTAGGGAAGCAAGCGACAAGGCCAGGAAATATGCGGAAGAGTGGATTGATGGAAAGTTTGAGAAGCAGTAAACAGTGAACAGTGAACAGTAAATAACTAATGTCTAAGCCAGCCCAACGGCTGGTTTTTTGCTTGTGACTCATTTTATTAATAAGAGTGAGGGGGGTATAATGAGGGTATGAAAAAAATTGGCGGGTGGAAAATCATTTTTAAATATTTACTTAATTATAGGCGTGAGATAATAGCTCTTTCTGTTTTAGGGTTAATCTCTGCTTTGGCAAATGGTACCGTTCCTTTTTTGGTAGGGCGTTTTTTAGATTCAATTTTAAGCGACAATGATCTATCCTTTTTTAGCTATATGGTACCTCTTTGGCTATTTTTATTAGCAATTTGGTTTTTAGTACAATTTATTGCAAGTTATGCAGACTGGCGACTTGGCTTAGGGCGACATATATTTGCCAACAAAATTTTTTATTCATACCTGGTAGAGAGCTCGGCACGTTTAATACGCATGCCCCTATCTTTTCACAAAGATACAAAGACCGGAGAATCTACTTCTAAAATTCGAGAGGCAGGTATATGGCTATCTCAAATAATAGATAGTGTAATAATTAATCTTGGTCCACAGTTCTTAGGTATTGTTGTAGGTTTCGGCTTTATATTGTATATCCAACCAATAGCTACACTGCCTTTAGCTTTTGGGATATTGCTTTATATCTATTTTATCGCGCGCGTAAACAGTTCTGCCGGTGCACTACAAAAACAGGTCTGGAAGGAAAACAGCAAAGGATATGGCATTCAGCATGAAATATTTACAAACATTGATGCTGTTAAAAAATTTACAGCTGAAAAGTTTAGTATGTGGCGCTTATCAAAACAATTTTTAGACAAAGTTTCCGGTATAATGTTTCGCAGAGATAAATTGTGGAGTAAGATAAGTTTTTCTCAGAGCCTAATAGTGATAGGCGCGCAACTTTCAGTTTTTATAATATCTATCATTTATATACAAAAAGGGGACATGACTCTGGGAGACTTAATTGCGTTAAATGGTTATGCGTCTATGTTTTTTGGGCCTTTTGCCACGCTTGGATATAATTGGCAAAGTATGCAAAATGGAATTGTCGGCCTGCAGGATGCTGAAAAAATATTACATTTGCCACAGGAACAATATAAACCTAAGGATGGTATAAAAGCAAGTTCCATAGATGGAAATATAAAGTTTGATAATGTTAATTTTTCATATAAAAATGGTGAAAAAACTTTACTTAAAAATATAAATTTCAAAATTAGTAAAGGTGAAGTCGTGGCCTTGGTTGGGCAATCGGGCGTGGGTAAAAGTACACTTGTAGATCTTGTGGGTGGTTTTTATTTCCCGGTAAAGGGAGAGGTATTAATAGATGGAAATAGTACTAAAAAGTTAGATTTAGAGTTTTTGCGCAGCCAGATAGCCTATGTTCCTCAAGAGGTCTTGTTGTTCAATGATACAATCATGCAAAATCTTAAATTTGCAAATCCAATAGCTTCAAAGAAAGAAATTATAAATGCAGCAGAGGAAGCAAAAGCCCATGAATTTATAGAAAAGTTTCCAAAAAAATACCAAAGCAAGGTTGGGGAACGCGGGGTCAAGCTTTCTGTAGGGCAGAAACAAAGAATAGCAATTGCTAGGGCTATTTTGCGTGATCCCAAGATTTTAATTTTAGATGAGCCAACCAGCGCGTTAGATGCAAAAACTGAATATCAGCTAACACAGTCTCTTGAAAAATTAATGCAAGGCAGAACAACTATAATTATAGCTCATCGATTAAGCACTGTACGCCGAGCAAATAAAATCATTGTTCTTAAAGAGGGGGAAGTAGTAGAAACCGGTTCTCATGAGGAACTTATAAAAATTCCAGACGGTGTGTATAAGGAATTGTATGAATTGCAAAAAATTGATTGAAGTACAATAAAGTGGCAAGGTCCGACCTCGCCAACTCATAAAAATAGACCACAAAACCGCCCGAAGGCGGTTTTGTGTTAGAATGGGGATATGAAAAAAATTCTCTTTGCCTGTACAGAAAACAAAAAGCGAAGCCAGATGGCTGAGGCGATTTTTAATCATCTTGCCAAGAACTCAAAAGCCGAGAGTGCGGGCACGGCGCCGGCCAATTCTGTTGACCCAATGGTTGGCGAGATTCTCGCCGAGCGCGGAATATCTTTTGAGCCGCATGCTCCAAAAAAGATTACCGATGAAATGCTTGAGAGCGCGGACTACATTGTATCTTTTGGATGTTTAGTGCCTTCAATGTTTCCCAAAGACAAGTTTGAAGAATGGGTTGTCGCCGATTCCAAAACACCGGAGGAATACCGCCAGGCAAGAGATGATATTTTTGAAAAGATAGAACAATTCATCGCCCTGCACAATTTTTAACAAGAAACATCACAAAGCGTGGGGTTTTTGTTATACTGAGTGTATACTAAATAATATTAATCTTAAAAAAGGATGATGGAAGAAAATACAAAAAATATGAAAAGACCCAGAATAAACGAGCTTCTTACCGAAGAAGCTGAGCGCGTGGGACGCATAACAGAAGAATTTGAAAGAGGCTTTGAATTTTTAAGAAATTACGAAAAGGCGGCAACTATTTTTGGCTCGGCGCGGAGCGAATCAAAAGAGGAGTATTACCAAAAAGCAAGAAAGCTTGCACAGCTTCTCGCGAAAGATGGTTTTGCTGTAATCACAGGAGGGGGCCCGGGAATAATGGAGGCGGCAAATCTTGGCGCGGTTGAAGCGGGCGGCAGGTCTGTTGGTATAAACATAGAGCTTGATGGGCAACACCCAACAGAGCGCAGAAATAAACATGTTAAAGAGGGGGAGTCTTTCCATTATTTTTTCTCTCGCAAGGTTATGCTTGCATTCGCATCTGAGGTTTACTTTTATTTGCCCGGAGGTTTTGGCACGTTGGATGAATTTTTTGAAATACTAACTCTTGTGCAAACAGGTAAGATGAGTCCTGTACCTATTATTTTAGTGCATAGAGATTTCTGGGAGCCGTTTTTGGATTTTATAGACAAAACACTGCGTGATAAATACGCGACTGTTAATAGTGAAAATACATCTCTTTACCATCTTGTAGATACTCCGCAGGAGGCGTTTGATCTTGCAAAAGAGCTTATGAAAGAGTACGGCCTTGAATAAAGAAATCGGCACATTTAATAAACTAAAACCCCGCCTGAAGACGGGGTTTTAGTTTAGGTTCAATTAAGTTAGAAGTGGCTCCACACGTTTGTCCTTGTTCTTATTTTTGAATTAAAAACATTTAGTTGTACGTCCGCTTCAAGCTCTGTTTCATTTTCATCATCCTCATCATCTTCATTATCATCGTTACCACATCTACATTTCTTTTTATTTCACTTGTCGTGTTTTCGGACGCGAACTCAATATCTGCCTCTCGTATATATGCAGATTTTTTCTTTCTGTATGTCTTGTTGTATTTTTCCATGCCTGTTCATAGTTTTAGACGTGTAATGTTAGTAAATCTTATATATAACACTTATAAAATGCGTACTCAATATGTATTTATGCTAAAATAAAAGAGAGTAATACTACTTAATAGCTTTGCGTTTTAAATTTTTAGTTTTTAATTTGATTGAGCGAAGCGAAAGAATGTGCCTCAATTTTTACCATTTTTTGTTATACTTTTAGCTGCTCTGTTTTTTTCAGAGATATTTTACAGGTTACACCTTCCTTGGGTGGTGGCTTTGGTTGTGGGAGGAATTATTATAGGTCCGTATGTTTTGGATATATTTACTCCTGACGTGACCATGAGCTTTATTGCTGAGGTGGGCCTTGTTTTTTTGATGTTCATGGCCGGGATGGAGATACGCCTCTCTACCCTTAAAGATATTAAGTGGGATGTTGCAAAGATGTCTTTTTTTAACGGGGTAATCCCTTTCTTTGTGGGTTTTGGCATAGGACTGCTTCTTGATTTTTCTATGTTACCGTCTCTTCTTTTGGGTACTATTTTTATCTCCTCTTCTATCGCCGTTGTTGTGCCTTCTTTGGAGTCCGCGGGTCTTATGGAGACCAGACTGGGACAGACCATTGTTGCTTCAACCATGGTGGAAGATATTTTAAGCCTTATACTTCTTTCTATATTTTTACAGGCAACAAATCCGGTAACATCTCTGTCCTTACCCGTGCTTTATGTGTTGCTTTTTAGCACCCTTGTCTTTATGCGTTGGGCTTTGCCTAAAATACGCTGGTTTTTTTACTCTCTTAGCTCTCAGAAAAAGGGAATATTTGAGTGGGAGTTTCAGGAGATATTCGTTATTTTACTGGGTACTGTTATAATTTTTCAATTTTTGGGACTGCACCCCATAATTGCCGGGTTCTTTGCGGGACTGGTACTTTCCGAATCTATTAAAAGCGATGCTCTTAAAGGAAAGTTGCGTGCTATAAGTTACGGATTCTTTATACCTGTATTTTTTGTTGTGACCGGAGCATCTACTAATATAGGTGTTTTCGCTGAAGTAGATAAGGCGCTTATGTTTACCGTTATTATTGTTTTGAGCTCTATAGGCATTAAGTTTTTGACAGGATGGATAGGCGCTCGTGTAAACGGATTCGGCCCCACAGAGGGAATGTTGGTGGGAGGCGCAACTATTCCCCAGTTGTCTACCACCTTGGCGGTTGTAACTGCAGCGTATGCCATAGGTATTTTAAAAGAAGAGCTTGTAACCGCGATGATTATACTTAGTCTTATCACCACCCTTATAGGTCCGATAATTGTTAGAATGTCTAAAAACCGTCTGGATAAAATAAAGCCCGTTTCACCGGAAGTTAAAATACCTGAACAGTCTCCCGCGTCTGTTTAGGAATAAAAATATGGAAAAGAAACATAAAATTTTATGGAGTGTAATAGGCGCGGCTGCCGTGATACTTTTTTTGTTGCAGCAGTTTTCTCCCGCGTCTGAGCAGATAAAAGATTTTGAAAGACGCATTGGCGACTTTTTTATAAACAGTTTGAATGAAAAAATTATAACCCCTGAGCCCTTGCGCGGACCCTTGGGACAGAACTCATCATCCCTTACCCGTTCCGGTATAATTGAGTGGACAAACAGGCAAAGAATTGGAGAGGGTCTTCCCCCTTTTGCTGAAAGTGAAAAATTGAGTGCCGCCGCGGCCTTAAAAGCCCAGGACATGTTAGACAGGCAATATTTTGCCCATGAAGCGCCGACGGGTGAGGGTGTGGGAGATCTGGCAAAGGTTGTGGGATATGAATATATAGTTATTGGGGAAAACTTGGCTCTCGGTAATTTTATAAATGATGAGGCGCTTGTACAGGCATGGATGGATAGTCCCGGACATCGCGAGAACATAGTTAAAAGCTCCTATACTCAGATAGGGGTAGGATTGAGTCGCGGTGAATTTGAAGGCAACGAGGTTTGGGTTGCGGTGCAACACTTTGGAAGGCCCCGAAGCGAATGTCCCGAACCGGATGAAAACATATTATCCAAAATTAATGCCAACAAAGAAAGAATGAAGGAGTTGGAATCCGAAATTGAAAAAAAGAGGCAGGAGCTTGATGCCATGAATCCCAAACGAGGCCCTTTGTATAACGCGAAAGTCCGTGAGTATAACGAACTGGTGGAGGAGTATAATGGTTTGGTGAACGAAACAAAAGAGTTGTCGGACCAGTACAACTTACAAGTTCGGGAATTTAATGAGTGTGCCAGTGGATAAGCTCGTGCTACGCTTCGCTTAGTGAACAGAAAACAAGCAACAGTAAGCAGTAAAAAACAAAAAAGAAAATACTGTTCACTGTTTACTTTTTGTGAGGCGGAGCCGAATCCCTAGGCCGAAGGCCGGTGGCTAGACGTAAAGTCGCCATCCCGGCACAGCCTAGGGAGGTGGCGGCCCAAGGGGCTTAGCCACAAAACTATGTCTAATATAGAAACAAAAGAAAAAAGGGGCAGAATGATACTTTTGGCAACGATTTTGGCAAGTGGTATGAGCTTTCTTGCCTCTACCACGGTAAGCATAGCCCTGCCTGCAATACAGAGCGCTTTTAACGCGTCTATCAATAATATACAGTGGATATTGAATTCGTATGTTTTGGCTTTAGCTGTGTTAATTCTTGTAAGCGGTTCTCTCGGCGACCATTTTGGCAGAAAAAAGATATTTTTGTATGGTATCGCAGTATTTACTGTGGGATCTCTTTTTTCGGCATTAGCCCAAAGCGTGCAGCAGTTGATTGCATTTCAGGCGTTGCAAGGGGTGGGGGCGGCAATGATGGTTCCGGGTTCTCTTGCGATAATCAACGTTTGTTTTGTAGAAAAGGAGCGCGGAAAAGCAATAGGTCTTTGGGCGGGAGTTTCGGGTGCTATGGCTGCTATTGGTCCTCTTGCTGCAGGCTGGCTTCTGGATGTTTTTAGTTGGCCAAGTGTTTTTTGGCTTAATGTTCCCATTGGTTTTTTGGTATTTTTTATTGCCAAGCGCCATGCCCCTGAAAGCTATAATACAGAAGCCCGCAACATAGACTGGTTTGGGGCTTTATTGGTTGCGGTTTCGCTTTTGTCTCTCTCATACGCGCTTATACAGGGCTCGGTTCATGGCTGGGGAGACCAGAGAATAGTGCTTAGTTTTACAGCTGCTCTGCTTGCCCTTATATTTTTTATATTTGTAGAAAAAACAGTAGCGGAACCTCTTGTGCCTCTTGGTATATTTAAAAACCCTCTGGTTTTAGGAGCTAATGCCGCAACATTTATGCTGTATTTTGCTTTAAGCGGCACCATTATATTTTTAGCTTTGAATTTGCAACAAATACAGGGTTATTCTCCTTTTGAAACAGGATTGGCACTTTTACCCCCTGTTACTATTATTGCGCTTTTTTCCGGATGGGCAGGGTCTTTAGCTGATAGAATAGGTCCGCGCATGCAGATGATAGTGGGTCCCCTTGTCGTAGCTATGGGTATGACGTATCTTGCGTTTTCAGGAACGAACGCTTCATATTTTACCAACTTTTTTCCGGGTCTTGTTCTGTTTGGAGCCGGAATGGCATTTACCATTGCCCCGCTTACCAAAAGCGCGCTTGAGGTTGAGGAGAATTTTTCCGGAGTTGCTTCCGGCGTAAATAATGCGGTTTCAAGAGTGGCGTCTTTAATGGCCGTAGCTGTATTGGGAGCTGTTATGCTTGCTTTTTTTGGCAGTAATATTTCTGACAGGGTAGAGGGTCTTCCTATTGTTTCGGAGCAGAAGGAAATAATTTTAAACCAGCGGGATAAACTTGGCGGAATTAGCATACCTGAGTCGTTTAACTCTTTTTCACAAAAACACATTCGCTCAGCCATAGAAGAATCTTTTGCGGAGGGCTTTAAGTGGGTTATGGCTATAAACGCGATACTTGCTTTTACTGCCGCCGCGATATCATTTTTTGAAATACATAATCCCGTTGATATTGAATATAGAAAAAGGCGGGAAGAGGTAAAGTAAGAATAAATTCTATGGATTACAGGGAAAAAGCCCGTGAGGTGATGATAAATAATTTTAAAGCTACCGGAGGCAAGTATATTACTCCGGCATGGCCTCATTACAGGTATCAGTGGGTTTGGGACAGTTCTTTTCACGCGATAACGTGCGCGGAACTCGGGCTGGAGGATATGGCAAAAAACGAGATAAGACAGCTTTTTAAGTCGCAGGATTTTCGTGGCTTTATTCCCCATTTTACATATCACGGGTTTTATAGATGGCGTGACTTTGAAACACCTCTTTACGGCAAGGGCTTTAGGCCCGAGAGCAGTTCTCTTGTCGGACAGCCGGTTATAGCACAGGCGGTAGAGGCAATAGATGACAACGCTTTTACAAGAGAGGTTGCCGAGCCTTTGGTAAGGTTCTATAAGTATTTTATAGAACACCGGGATGCTTATAATGTGGTTTCCATTTTTTCACACCGGGAAAGCGGAAGAGACGCCGACCCTATATTTGATTTTTTTCGTCCTGTGGCGCCGAAGCGTTTTAGTAAGGTAAACGGGTTTTTAGATACTGTATTTACTCTTGTCGTGGATTTTAGGAATATGCTTTTAGGATGGGATGAGGAGCGTATGGCTAAAAAAGGACCCTTTCATGTTAAAGACGCGGGCGGGCACAGCATATTTATAGACGGGCTTTATTCTTTGCGCAAACTTTTAAAAAGCGTGGAGATGGAATATCTTTTCCCTGATATTAACGATGCAATAAAAATATCTACTGAAGCCCTTTTAAAAAATTGCTGGGACAGCGAAACTAAGAGATTTTATTCTGTGCGTGTGAGACACGGAATGTTAAAAGAACACTTTTCTATCGGGAGCTTGCTTCCTTTGTTGGTAAAAGATCTTCCTGAAGAAATGCGCGACAGCATAATAAAGGATGTAAAAAACCCTAAACATTTTTGGACGCCGTATCCGCTACCCTCAGTATCTGTTTCGGATTCTGAATTTTGTCCGGATAAACCTTTTCCCATATGGCGCGGTCCGACATGGATAAATACTAATTGGTTTATGATACGCGCGCTTATGCGACACGGGCAGGCGAGTGTGGCAAAAGTTATCGCGGATAGCTCTTTAGAGTTGGCGCAAAAGGAGGGATATTGGGAGTTTTACAACCCCTTTACCGGCAAGGGGATGCGCATAGAAGATTTTGGATGGAGCACATTGATTGTCACTTTTGATAAACTTGTTGAGTAGTATTTCACTGTGTTGAAGTTTAATAATTTTTGTATTAGTATATAGTCAGCTCTTTAAAGGGCATGTCTGCCTAAACTTTAGTGAAGGAGGAAGGATTTTAATGGCTAAGAATATAGATGTGGATGATTTAAAGAAAAAAGCCGACAAAGCGCAAAAGAAGATAGAAAAAGATAAAGAGAAAGCTGAAAAAGAAAAAGCGTTAAAGATTGAGCAAAAGGCCCAGGAGTTGGCTCAATGGTGGATTGATAGAATGCCACAGACGCTGGAAGACGCAGTAGATGAAGGCAAGAAACAAATATGCGTTTTTAAGTACGATATTATATACGGTAGTGGCGATTATACTGGAACAGCTATAAGTGAAAGAACCTTGGAGTTAGTAAGGGAATATTGCAGGGAACAAGGGATTAGAACTTTTATGGAAGATGGCCAGTGGAACTCTCCGGGCATGGTGCATGAGTACGCTCTTTATGTAGATCTTACTTAATTTTTAAAACGGCTCATTGAATGAGCCGTTTTTTGATAATTGGCTCATAGTGCGAGTCAATTAGGAGTTGATTATTTAAAATTGTATTAAATTGGTGATACAATATAGATATGGAAGAAAATAAGAAAAAAGTTTTAATTTTGGGCGGTACAGGTTTTTTGGGATATCATGTTATTCGCGCTTTTAGCGAGAGTGGTTTTGAACTTGGGGTAATGTTGCATAATAAAACGGATGACTTATCTATTCCTTATGACGGCTATAAAACCTTTACGGGGGATATAGCAAAGCCGGCTTCAATAGAGAGGGTGATAAATGAGTTTAGGCCCGATATAATTATTCATCTTGTAGGGATTATGCGTGAGAAGCCTCCGCAAAAGACGTATAAAAAGCTGCATGTTGAGGGGACTCAAAACATAGTAGAAGCTGTAAAAAAAGCGGGTATTCCTGATGAAAAAATTATTTATGTAAGCGCGTTAGGCGCCGATTTAAACGGCTCTACGGAATACTACAGGACAAAAGCGCAGGCTGAGGAGATAATAAAAAACTCAGGCCTTGTCTATGCAATATTTCGTCCCGCTATAATATTTGGATGGAGGGCCCACTTTACCAATAGACTGAGGTTTTACGCGAGAATTTTACCTTTTATTCCTGTTATTTCAAAAAATACATTTAAACTGGAGCCGGTAGCCGCAGATACAGTAGCAGATGTTATAGTGCAGGCCGCAAACGGAGCGGGAAACAATAAGACTTACAATGTTGTAGGTCCCGAGTTTTTAACTGCGCGCGAGTTGACAGAAAGACTTCGGGAAAAAATGGGCTCTGTAAAGCCAATTGTGCGTATTCCTATTTTTATAGCGCGCATAGCCACAATGCTGGGTTCGTTGGGGCTTCCAACACCTGTTACCAAGCCTGAACTTGTAATGTTGCTTAGCGGAGATGAGGGTACTAACGATGAACTAAAAAAAGATTTTGAAGTAAAAGATATATATTTTGACCCGATAAACGAGTACCCCCTGTATTAATAATAGTTAAAAAGATAAATATTTTTAAAATACCCCCAACTCAATTGAGTCGGGGGTATTTGTTTATTGGTGCGCTCCCCGGAGTTCATTTTCCAGGGAGTTGTTTGCTGTTTTGTATAGCGAAAGACGTTCAAAGAAGGGCTTTACATCCGGCCATACAACTTTCATCCACACAAGAATTGCAACGCCTGAAACGTTGATTGCTGTGTGAAGAAGTATGGCTTCCCCAATCCCTCCAATCAGGTAGTGTGCTGCGAACAGCATACCAACCCCGAAGGAGAGCAGTGCATCAATAACACTGAATCCGGACGGAACATGTGCGAGAGCAAACAGCATACTGAAGATCAACACAGAAAGAATAGTATTCTTTCCATTCCTGAAAATCAGCTCTTCAATCGTTGCCAAGAAGGGCAAGCTCATAAAGAGTAATGGAATAAACAGCATGCGTAGATACGGAATATCCAGTGCTGCAAAATTCACATTGACCTCAGGGAATTTTTCTTCGGGCTTGAGTGCCCTGTAAGCTTCCTTCCGGCTGCAGTTAAGCTCCTTTTTCTTTCGCCGTGTATTTATCCACGTCTTTGCACTCCATGCATAAGGTTGCGGACGTCGTTTGTGGAGAAAAGCAACTACTCCAATCGCGGCTATCTGAATTAGCAGTGCTTCAATCAGTAGTGCGCCGGAGTTCGGCAATGCCCTGTAGATGCTTATGGAGTAGTCCCGTATCCAGGGAACACTCATGTTGTATATGAGAATTCCAAAAGCTAGTACGGTGAATATCCACTTTGTAGCGCGCTTCATAGTTATTTCCTTTCTAGTAAGCGACTTGTTTAGAACTTGTAAAATTATAACATAAAATACTAAAAAAGTAAATATATAAAGCATATAATTGTTTTTATGCTACAATAATAATAATGTTGGAACTGGAACCTGTTTATCAGCAGTTAGTGCTTTTGGGCGCTGTTGTTTTTGCCCTTGTTTTTTGGGTTTGGGGCAAGTGGCGCTACGATGTTGTAGCGGTTTTGGCCCTGTTGATTATTTCAATAACCGGTGTCATACCATTTGAAGAGACATTCGTTGGTTTTAGCCACCCTGCGGTTATTATAGTTGTAGCTGTTTTGGTAATAAGCAGAGGTCTTTTAAATTCGGGGGCCGTAGACATTATAACAACTAAACTGCCTCTGGATGGCAAGGGAAAGGTATTTCAAGTATTTTCCCTTACAACTTTAACAGCGCTTTTGTCCGCATTTATTTATAATATCGGCGCTCTCGCGCTACTTATGCCTATAGCCATACGCCTGGCAAGGAAAAGCAACATCTCTCCAGGGCTGTTTTTAATGCCGATGGCTTTTGGTGCCCACCTGGGAGGGTTTCTTACTCTGATAGGAAATGCCCCCAATATTATTGTTTCTACCTTCAGAACAGAGGCGGGTCTTGAACCCTTCGGCATGTTCGATTTTGCCTATGCGGGGTTTTGGATTGTTCTTGGTGGGTTAATATTTATTTCCTTTTTGGGTTGGAGGTTTATTCCCAACACCAAAGAGCCTGCCCTTAAAAAGGAAGAGCCGGCCGAGGTGCAAAATTATACAACAGAATTACTTGTTACACCTAAGTCAAAATTAGTGGATAAACCACTTGATGATCTTTATAAAATGACAAAAGAGTCGTTTACCGTTGTGGCTTTAATCAGAGACGATGAAAAAAGCCTGGCTCCTCAAATAACCGAGATTATACGCGAGAATGATCGGCTTTTAGTAGAGGCCAGCCCCGAGATATTGCAGGAATTGGTTGCTGTTACAAAACTTGAATTTAACGAGAGTAAAGAACTGGACGAAAAAGCGCAAGAGCAGACAGTGGAGGAAGAGGATAAAGAAATGAAGGATGTAGAGGGGGTGGTTGTGCCCGAATCATCTCTTTTGGGACAAACAGCAAAGGACACGTTGCTTAGAAGCGGATACAATGTTAATTTACTTGCTGTTTCCAGAAAGGGAGAACAGATTTCTGAGGAAATAGAAGATGTTAGGTTTCAGGCGGGTGATGTACTGCTTTTGAGAGGACATAACGAACATTTACAAAATGCTTTGAGCGGTTTGGGACTTTTACCTCTTGCTGAACGCGAACTTCCTGTTGGGCAGCCACGTCGTGTTTTTGCGGCAGTCTCTATATTTATGGCAGCTATAGGTCTTTCAACCGCGGGAATAGTTCCTGTGGATATAGCTTTTGCATTGGCAGCTATGGCAATGATTATGACAGGTTTGATTTCTTTGAGACAGGCATATGGGAGTATTGAGTGGCCGATAGTTGTTTTGTTGGGCGCGGTTATACCGCTTGGCCTTGCTTCAGAAAGCAGTGGCGCGGCACAGGTAATAAGTGATTCAATAGTTGGCTTTATGGAGCTTAGTTTTATAACGCCTGTTGTGATGTTAATTACTTTAGTAGTTGCAAGTATAACACTTTCTAGTCTTGTAAATAATGTGGGTGTGGCAGTACTGATGGCTCCGATAGCTATACTGCTGGCACAGGAACTGGGGGCATCTCCCGACCCGTTTTTAATGGCAGTTGCGGTAGGTACTTCGTGTTCCTTTATGACACCGGTAGGACATCAGGTCAACGCTCTTATTATGCGCCCCGGGGGTTATAAATTTGGGGATTACTGGAGAATGGGATTGGCACTTAATATAATAGTTCTTGTAATATCTGTTCCTTTGATACTTAAGTTTTGGCCGATGTTTTAAGAATATTTTGTACACGTAATTTTGATATGTTTATATAAAAATATAAAATATAATACCTTTGTATATTATGACAACTAAAAAAATTATTCTAAGCATTGTTTCCTTGTTAGTACTTGCGGGACTGGTATGGGCCGGTATTTTTTGGTGGAACAATTTACGCGGTGTAGGTCCGGCAATTAAGTCGCCTTCAGGTGATATTGTTGAAATAATAGAAAACAACAATAAGAACGTACCCGGGGAAAACGCAACAGATTTTCCACTTACCCTGCCCGATAATTTTAAAATTGAGGTATTCGCAGAAAACCTTCCCGGAGCGCGTGTCATTGTTCGTGACGGACAAGGTAATTTTTGGGTTAGTCAGACAAAGCAGGGGATAATCTCGCTTTTAACAGTTGAAGACGGAAAAGTAACCGGTTCAAACGCTGTATTCCGTAATTTAGACCGTCCACACGGACTTGCTATAGATCCGCAAAACGGAACAACCCTCTATTACGCGGAAACAGGAGGGGTCTATAGAGTACCGCTTTACACTGAAGCTTCTCCCGAGAAACTCGTTGACCTGCCCGCGGGGGGTGGACATTTTACCCGCACAATAGCTTTTGGACCTGACGGTCGTTTGTATGTTTCCATTGGCTCAACTTGTAATGTTTGCAACGAGGATGACGAGCGCCGCGCTGCCATATATTCTATGAACAGAGACGGAAGTGATTTTAAAAAACACGCAGACGGTCTTCGCAATTCCGTATTTTTTGATTGGAGTTATGTTGATGGCAGAATGTGGGCTACAGAAATGGGACGCGACCGCTTGGGAGATGATATTCCGCCTGATGAGATAAACATAATTGAAGAGGGTGCAAACTACGGCTGGCCAATTTGTTATGGAAAGGGCATACACGATACTAGCTTTGATAAAAACCAGTATGTACGCAACCCATGTGAAGACACTATCCCGTCGTACATAGACCTTCAGGCGCACTCAGCGCCCCTGGGACTAGCTTTTGTTCCTGAAGAGGGTTGGCCTGAGGGTATGTGGTATGACCTGCTTGTGGCTTATCACGGCTCCTGGAACAGGACCGTGCCTACAGGCTATAAAATAATGCGACTAAAATTGGACGCGGAAGGCAATTTTGAAGGAAGGGAGGATTTTGTTTCAGGGTGGCTACAGGGTGGTAGCGCGTTGGGTAAGCCTGTGGATATACACATAGAGCCCGGAGGTGTAATGTATATTACAGATGATCATGCGGGAGTAGTGTATAGGGTAAGCTATTTGGGAGAGTGATTTAATTTTAAATAACATGAACAAATTTATACTTTATACAATTTTAGGGTTAGTTATTGTGGGCCTTGGGGTTTATGCTTTTATGTTTATGGGTCCCGCTGAAGAAGATGTTGTTATAGTAAGTAACTTTGAAGAGTGTGTTGAGCAGGGCAATGCTATAATGGAATCTTATCCCAGACAGTGCAGGGCCCAAGACGGCAGGACATTTACTGAAGACATAGGAAATGAGCTTGAAAAAACAGATTTGATACGCATAGACAACCCCCGGCCCAACCAGATAATATCAAGCCCAATTATGGTTTCGGGACAGGCAAGGGGCTACTGGTTTTTTGAGGCCTCTTTTCCCGTTCGCCTTTATGACGCGAATAATGTGGAAATAGCGCTTGGTATAGCGCAGGCGCAGAGCGAGTGGATGACGGAGGATTTTGTGCCGTTTAAGACTACTCTTGAATTTGAAAAGCCCACAACTCCAACAGGAACTCTTGTTTTGGAAAGAGACAACCCATCGGGTTTGCCTGAAAATGACGATGCTTTAATGATTCCCGTTAAATTTGATTTAAGCGCTGAGTATAAAAATATAGCTCAAAACGACTGCATTGTCACCGGATGCTCGGGACAAATATGCGCTGATGAGGAAGTTATAACAACTTGTGAGTTTCGTGAAGAATACGCGTGCTATAAGGATGCTATATGCGAAAGACAAGAGAGTAGCGAATGCGGGTGGACTTTGACGCCGCAATTGGCACAGTGCCTAGGCATAGCTATGTAAGGTAAAGAAATTTATCTTTCGCCGCGCTACTGCGTTGTGCGCTGCGCTCCTCAACGACGTACCGGTTGGTGGTGTACGCCTTATTCCGGTGCTCGCGCACGCCTTGTTTCGCGACGAAATCTGAAAATTTCTGCATGTATTATTTTGCTGCTCGGCTACGCCTTGTATTGTCGTACCTACGGTAGATCTCCCGCAGGGAGACACAAAATTTCAGCAAACTCACATATATTACCCTTCTGTTTAAAGGCGGGTTTTTAATTTACACTACATTTGATTTTCAGGGCATAAAATGGTATATTAGCAATATGAAGTATTTAACCTTAGTTCATAAATCAAAATACGGCTATGATGTGCATGTGCCCGCACTTCCGGGCTGCCACAGTCAGGGTGAAACCGAAAAAGAGGCATTAGAAAATATTAAAGATGCCATTTTGGCATATTTAGAAATAACCAAGCGGGAACTTAAGGATACTAAAGTGAAAGAGGTAGATATTGAACTTTCATAAATATGCTTTTTACAGATGTATCGGGTAAACGCGCGATATCGGCCTTTAAGAGGGCCGGTTTTTGGATTTTAAAAACAAGAAGCACAAAACACGTAGGTATGAGCAACGGTATGCGCAAGATAACTATCCCCCGCGCTAATTGTTTAAACCCTTATACTTTAAAATCAATAATACGCGACGCAGGATTAACAGACCAAGAGTTTAAAGATCTATTATAGTTTGAATTTTAAGATAAGACACCACTCCCAAAAGGCGGGTTTTTGATTGCCCACTGGCAAGGTCCGACCTCGCCAACTTGTAATGAGCATATGGTCAAAGCTTTGCGTATCGGGTATTCTATTGGCTTAGATCCAAAACAATTGATAGATGGCCATTTGATGGTGGGCAGTTGTGGCGTGTGCTCAGCTATATACAGGGCTAATTTGCTTGAACCGGCATTAGAGCTAGTTTCTTCAACCGCGCAAGACACCAGTGTAGATGATTCAGATTTTCGGGCGCAGTTGATTGCAGCCAATCCCGAACCAAAGGGTGGGAGATTTGGAATAAAGGAGAAAAAATGCAAACAGGAATAGAAGCCGTGAAACTTGGCGCCCCCCCTTATGGAATTCTGGAAGGTGCAAGGCCTACTCAGTATAAATGGTTTTCAGATCTTTCCCGGGATAGCCTTGAGGCACTCTTAGAAAAGACATCGGGAGATATTGTACATAACCTTGGGCGCGATAATGTGGCTCGGAAGGAAGAAAAGTGAAGTACATATATGCTTTGATTGCAGGAGTTGCTACTCGTTTTGTGGTATTGCCGCTTGTTGCGATGTTGGATATTGATAAGAACGTAAATGATTTTGGTTTTTGGGTATTTGGTGTAGCATCTGGTGCGCTTGTTACCTCAACTCTTCTTTTTATAGACAAAATAAAGAATAAATAGTTTTTGGTAAATGAGCCGACCAGTTGGCTCATTTTTTCTTTTTCAC
>JBBDKX010000002.1 GCA_040879145.1 Candidatus Spechtbacterales bacterium
CAAGCGGAGTGCCAAACTGTCCGGGCAAAACGGCGTCTATTTCAGAATTTAATTTTTCCCAAAGAAGCAAGCTATTTTCTTCTAAGTTAAAGGCGTAAATTTTAGACGCGGCTGTAACAAAAACATTTCCTTCCGCGTCCGAAACAGGCAGTGTGAAAGATTTCGCGCCTATTGAAAACCTGTCTGTTAGCTCTTCTCCATTGTCTGTACTAAACGCGGTAAAATAGCAGTCGTCCGTATTGGGGTCGCACTCAACTACATAGAGGGTTTTGTAATCGTGCGAGAGCGCCACCGAAAGATAAGAGCGGGTGCGTGTATTTTCCCAGACAGAGTTGCCCTCGGTGGTGAATTTTTCAATGCTATCCCCTGAAGCAATGTATAAATTAGAGCTCTCATCTACGAGCATCTGGTTTTTTAAGCTGTAAGACGCGCTTTCTGACCAAAGAACGGCGTAAGAGTTTTTGCCTGAACTGTTTGTTGGCGTCGGGTCTCCGGTTGTAAAATCAGCAGAGTTATCATCTGTATCCGCGTGGTTTTCGCTTCTTGAAATACTTTTTCCTTTCTGCGGGGCTTGTGCTGTTTTGGTTTCTTTAAGCGTTACATCTTCGTCATTACCCCATGCTACAGCGTCAACAGGTTTGGGGTTTTCTACGTCTTTAGGGTCTTCGCTGAATATGGCAACAGTACCCTGTGAATTGCTTAACTGGCTTGAAGAGTAAGGTTGCCAGTCCGAAGACGGGTAGTTGTCTTGCGCGCTAAATGGCTCAAGCTCTATTAAAAAGTAGCTTTGTGCTGAAATTTGAGTTTGAGGAAATTGTTTTATACGGTAAGGGTCGTTCCATTCGGTTCTTGTGGAAGAATAATACGCGAAATAATAATCTGAGAGATTAATTGCGGAATTTGTGGGATTATAAAGCTCTACGAATTCTGAGTCCGCAACTTGTATTTCATTTATAACCAAATGGCTTAATTCCTGAGGTATGGTATTTTGTTGTTTTATAAATGTTTGGTTTGGACCTGTTGGACCATATGGGCTGGGTGCGGAATCGTTTTGTGTTGAATCCCCCAAAACTTCGCCTCCGACAGGGTGGCACACGTCTCCCCACAAGCCCCGCCTGTCTTCTTTTGCCTCTTCTTCCACCTCTTCAAAGTTGTCTGTGAATTCATGTGTAAACCCAAAATCAAAAGCGTAAGCGTGGCCTGTTTCAACAAGATTTTGGTTAACGAAAGTATTGTTTATGTAAACATACCTAAGCAGGCGCCCGTAACTATCTTTATCGTCAGGTCCTTGTTCAAGAGTAACTATTTTATTTAACACAAGTTGTTCATTGTACCCTGTCGCCTCTTTAGCAAAACAACCGTTTGGTTCTTCTGGCGTATTTACGCCTATGTAACGCACCCTTTCACCGTTTTGAAGTTCTACTGTATCGCCATCTATAACACGGGTTACGAGATAGGTTTGTTTGTCGGGAGTGTCTGTCTTATCGGGCGTATCTGTTTTATCTATCATATCT
>JBBDKX010000003.1:0-2567 GCA_040879145.1 Candidatus Spechtbacterales bacterium
GAGGATCCACGATACCGCAAGCGAATCAAAGATTCGGGCGGTATCGGGACAAAAATTATGGCAAAACTTACTTTTCATGGTGGTGCCCAAAGCGTTACCGGAGGCAACTACCTGTTAGAAACCCAAAAATCAAAAATACTTATAGATTGTGGAATGTTTCAGGGTTTTCGTGAAGCGGAAGAAGAAAATTATGAAAAATTCCCTTATGATCCGTCTAAAATAGACGCGGTTTTTATAACTCACGCGCACATAGACCACATAGGGCGCCTGCCAAAATTGGTAAAGGAAGGTTATACAGGTGTTATATACAGCACTCCTCCTACAGCAGACTTAGCACCCATAATGCTTGAGGACAGCCAAAACCTTATAGCATCCGAAGCAAAGGACGACAACCACCCTCCGCTTTATACAGAAAAAGAGGTTAAGTTGGTGGAACAGCAGTTTAAGGGGATAGATTATGACAGAGAGTTTGTGGTTACCGAGGATATAAGAGTCCGTTTGCGGGATGCCGGACACATACTGGGCTCTGCCATAGTAGAGGTCTATATTACAGAGAATGGAGAAGAAAAGAAGATAGTCTTTTCCGGAGACCTCGGCAATTCGCCCGCCCCTCTTTTAAATGACATAAAGTATATTGAAGACGCGGACTATGTGCTAATGGAGACAGTTTATGGAGACCGGCTTCATGAGGACAAAGAGGAGAGAAAAAATATATTGGAAAAGTCCATAGAGGACGTGGTAACAAGCGGGGGAACTTTAATGATACCGACGTTTGCTCTTGAGCGTACGCAGGAAATACTTTACGAGATAAACTCTCTTATAAAAAATAACCGAATTCCAGAGGTACCAATATTTTTAGACAGCCCTCTTGCAATAAAGGCTACAGAGGTTTACAAAAAATACAGAAGCAATCCGCTATATTTTAACAACAAAACCGGAGAGTTTTTGAAGGAAAATCACAATCTTTTTGATTTTTCAAATCTGAATATATCTCTTAAGACTGAGGAATCAAAAGCTATAAATGATGTTCCCGCGCCAAAGGTTATAATAGCCGGCAGTGGGATGAGTACCGGAGGCAGAATAATGCATCACGAAATTCGCTACTTGCCGGATCCAAAGAGCATGCTTTTGATAATCGGATATCAGGCAAAAAGAACTTTAGGCAGGCGTCTTTTTGAAGGAGAAAAGGAGGTAAAAATATATGGGCAGGAAGTTTCTGTAAGGGCAAAAATAAGAGCTATTGGCGGTTATTCCGCTCACGCTGACCAGAATGGCCTATACAGCTGGATAGAGCATATAAACAAGGGAAGCAAGAGGAAGCTTAAAAAAGTCTTCTGCATCCAGGGAGAAGAAGAGGCGGCAAATACTTTTGCTAAGCGTTTGCGCGATGAGCTGGCGATAGACGCGCACGTGCCGGAACCGGACGAGGTTTTTGAATTTTAATATAAAAAACAATATGTTAGAAATTATACCAACTATATATTTACAAATATTACTGGCCTCTGTGCTGGGTCTTATTTTGGGCCTGCAAAGAGAGTATTCTGAAAAGCCGGCGGGTCTTAGGACATATTCCCTGGTGGCTACCGGTGCCGCTCTTTTTACCATAATATCTATTAACGGGTTTAATCAGTTTCTTGTTGACGCGTCACGATACGACCCTTCAAGGATAGCTTCTAATATTGTAACGGGTATTGGTTTTCTGGGAGCCGGAGTTATAATATTTCGCGACAAAAGGGTGGAAGGGTTAACGACCGCCGCAGGTCTCTGGGTTGCAGCGGGGCTGGGTATGGCTGTGGGCGCGCAAATGTATGGCTTAGCTATCTTTACAACAGTAGTCTCATACACAATATTGGATATAATGGGAAGGCCTCAAGTAGAAGAGTGGTTGCGCATAAGACGCACAAAAGAGAGGAATAAAAATAAAATTTAGATGAAAGGTAACGTGTTAAAAGCTACCTCTTCTTTGGTCGGCACTATTATTGGTGCCGGCATTTTTGGTGTTCCGTATGTTATGGCACAGTCCGGCTTTTGGCCGGGACTTGTTTTATTTGGAGCACTTACCGGGCTTATGCTTATTTTGCACCTTATGTACGCGGAGGTTGTTGAACGAACAGGGTCCGGGCACCGTCTTACTGGGTATATGGAAATATATTTTGGTAAAAAAGCGAAAGATTTTACAACAATTTCTGTGGTTTTGGCGGTATTTGGAAGTCTTGTTGTGTATATTTTGATGGCTATGGAATTTTTAAACAGTGTTTTTGGAGAGCTGTTTTCAAACAAGCTTTATTGGGGGATTATGTTTTGGGCACTGTTAAGCATCGGGATAGTAAAAGGAATTAAAACTGTCTCTAACGCTGAGACTGTTTTGTTGGGTTTGTTGGGATTTGTGTTGTTAATGATAACTTTTCGCGGCGCGCCCATGATTGAGTTTTCTAATTTTAACTCTTTTAATTTTAAGAACATATTTGTTCCATACGGCGTTATACTGTTTGCGCTTGCGGGATTTCAGGCAATACCGGAAATGCGTTATTTGATAGGAAAGGAAGACCTGCCTGCGCCACAAGCAC
>JBBDKX010000003.1:2667-8322 GCA_040879145.1 Candidatus Spechtbacterales bacterium
ATACCGGAAATGCGTTATTTGATAGGAAAGGAAGACCTGCCTGCGCCACAAGCACGGCAGGCAGGTAAAAGTTTTAAACGGTCTGTGGTTGCGGGAGTTTTGTTCTCAGCGCTTGTCACCGCTCTTTTTGCTTTTATTGTTGTTGGTGTTAGTGGTGAAACCACAAGTCCTGAAGCAATAAGCGGTTTGGAGCAGTTTTTAGGCAAGGAAATAGTCTATTTAGGCGCGATATTTGGCCTTATAGCAATAGCTACAACCTACCTTATTATGGGAGTGAACATAAAAGAGTCTTTCATGTATGACTGGAAGATGAAAAGATGGAAGAGTGATTTTTTGGTTGTCAGCGTTCCTATGGTTTTAATTTTTATCGGTGTTCGCGATTTTATTAATGTAATAGGTATTGTGGGGGCTGTTTTGGGGGCGGTTAACGGGCTTTTTATAACCCTTTTGTTTGTTGCATCTAAGAAAAAGAATAAGGAATCCTCTTTGAATATGCGCGTACCAAAGTTAGTTTTGATGGCTGTTATTTTAGCTTTGGTTTTGGGTGGATTTTATGAGATAATAAAGGCATTAGTATAAGCTCGCGAAGCGAGCTTAGAACTCGCATTTCACGCTCGTTCAAGTATAGAGTATACAGTATAGAGTATAGAGCAAAGCTTTTTACAAACACCCTGTATACTTCATACTTTATACTTTTTGTGAACGAAGTGAGTAAAATTATGATTAAATCTTTCTGGGGTAAAAAACCTAACAGGGGCAAAACCCCCAACAGCAAAAAAAATATAGAAGAGTTCGGTCCGGGAAAGGAAGATATTATAATCTGCACTAAATGCAATGCTTCTTACTATTACAAAAGCTGGCATCATAAATTAGAAGACTATAAAGAACTTAAGCCCTCTAAAAGCGTTAGTTTTGAACTGTGTCCCGCGTGTGAGATGGAGAAGCGCGGACAGTTTGAAGGTGAAGTGGTAATTGAGAATTTTCCGCCACACATAAAAGAGGAGATAGTAAGCCAGTTGGAACATGTGGCAGATAAGGCGCATCAGCGCGATCCCATGGACCGCATACTTCAGATGCACATAGCGGAGCACCGCATAGAGGTACGAACAAGCGAGAACCAGCTTGCTTTAAATTTGGGCAGACAAGTTCAAAAAGCCCATAAAAACTCTGAGATAGAAATTAAGTTTTCTGAGGAAGAGGATGTGGCAAGAGTGAGGGTATGGTTTAAAGATCAGAATTAATTTAGCGGAGCGAATTTTGATGCAGATTTAGGTGCGCGAGGCGCGACGCGATGCCGGAGGTATCGTTAGCGTCCGAGCAAGCCGAAAGATGGCCAAAATACGCCCGCCCGTACGGGAAGCCAAAAAATAAATCATCTTCATTGTCACTCGGGCATTGAAGTGCAATCTTGCACTCCTTCACCCTCGCTTCGCGAATCTGATTCATTTTTTGGCTTCTAAGCTTGATTCTGATCTTTAAACCATACCCTAGGTATGGTGGCTTAAAGAAAATTCAGACGAATAATTTGTATGTTGTTACGTTTGGAAAAATCACTTTTTTTGATATTGCTTTTTTCTATCCCTTTTCAGACAAGGGTTTTTTTGTGGAGTGCGGGGGCGATAGAGGGGTTTAACGAATGGCAGAGCGCGTTTTTGTATGGAACAGATATTTTGGTTTTGATACTTTTTAGTTTGCTGATAATGAGAGTTGGGGTTATAAGTTTATTCCACGCTGCCGCTCGCTCCTTCAGAGAAATCTACCCTCGCTCGCTTACGAAAAATGACAGCGGCTATTCGCTTCGCTCAGAGACCGTCCCTTCGGGAAAGACATTTTTCTACTCGCTTCGGGGATTTCTTTCTTCAGTCGCTCCCTCCCGCTTACGACGGAATAAACTTATAATCCCAACTCTCATTCTGGGTTTACTGATGTTTTTCGCATTTCTTTCAATTTTCTCTGCTCCATACGCGGGAGTAGGGGTTTATAGGGTGTTGAAACTGGCGGAATTTATTGGGCTCTTTTTTTATACTATTTATATATTAAAAAAGATAAAATTTGAGCACGCAGCTTTTGCCTTTGTTTTGGGGGGTATATTTCAGGCCATAATAGGTGTTACTCAGTTTTTTACTCAACGCTCTTTAGGGCTGAAGCTCCTTGGAGAAAGTCCGCTTGCAGCGGGAAGAAGTGAGGTCGCGGAGTTTGTAGCTTTTGGCTCACGTTTTATGCGCGCTTACGGCACATTCCCCAGCCCCAATGTACTGGCCGCTTATCTGGCGCTTGCTATTTTATTTTTAATTTTATGGCACGTAGACAGAAAATCTATAACTCAAAAGGAAAAGATATTCAGCTGGCAGGCAATAATTTTAATCTCTTTCACACTGCTTCTTACATTTTCACGCGCTCCCATTGCTGTATTTTCTTGGGTATTTGTTTTTTTGCTTGTAAACTTTGCAAGGCGCCCCATGCGTCGGTACATAAAAAAACTTTTTGCTGTTTTGACCCCTCTTTTTGCGGGGGTTTTAACAATGACGGTTATGTTTTGGCCCGAAATTTACTCAAGAATATTTACAACATTTGCCGAGGGCGACTTTGCCTTAAAAGAAAGAGTCTTTTTTAATAATTTAAGTTTTCAGATAATTTCAGATAATCTGAGAGGCATCGGCATCGGAAACTACACCCTGTTTTTACGTGAACAATTCTGGGGGCTTAGAGATTCGCTTTATCAGCCTGTGCACAACATATTCTTGCTTAACTTCGCGGAGCTCGGTATTTTAGGTGGGGGAATGTTTCTTTTGTTTTGTTTGTATACGATGTTTTTGGGATTTAAAATGGTAAAAAACATTCCAAGCTCCGAAAACATAATAATATTTACGGCATTCCTCTTTGTTATTGTTTCCGGATTTTTTGACCATTTTTATATGACGCTCCAACAGGGTATGCTTATGTTTTGGGTAATAACCGCGATGTTGTACAATAAAATAGGTCTTACAAAAACATGATAAGGGCAACAAGAAAAATTATACCCGGTTTGATACTCCTTGTTTTGGGGGCTTTTTTAGTAGGAATACTCGTAGTTAAGCTTGACACAAAAGAACTTTGGAACACGCTTACAGGTTTTTCTCCCGCGGGATTTGCGCTTGTTGTAGCACTGACTTTTTTAGGGATAGTTGTTGCCAACTGGCGGGCATACATAATTTTAAAGTCTCAGTGTCCGGATGTAAAATTTTTAAAACTTCTTACCATATGGCTTGCGGGGCACCCTGTAAACTATCTTACCCCTTTTGTCTATCTTGGAGGTGAAGGCATTAAAGCGTATTTGATGAAGAAAAAAATGGACATTCCTCTTGATAAAGCCACATCAACACTCGTTTTTGACAGAATACTTGAGATATCGGCATCCCTTATAATGATAGGAGTGTCCATTGGTGTTTTTATTTCCTACGCGGGTCCGGCGGGAATTACAAAGACGATTATGTCTGTAGCGGTTTCTGTTTTATCAATAGCGGCTCTTGTTATGCTTTTTTATTTTCAAGTGTTTCGCAATAAAAAACTTTTAGCCCCCGCAATTATAAGATTTGGCGTTGATAGTACGCGCGCGGGTAAGTTCTTTATTAAATCAGAACAGGAGGTTGTAGATTTTTTTACGGTGAATAGGGCAGTATTTTGGAAAGGATGGGGAATAAGTATTTTAAAACAAGCAGTACTTATTAGCCGACACATCGCTTTGTTTTACTTTTTGGGAAAAGCTATCGGTATTGTCCCCGTTATTGTATCTTTGGGTGCCTTGTATGCAGGGCTTGCAGTGCCCATACCCGCCTCTCTTGGAATACAGGAGGCTTTTCAAGGGATATCATTTAGCGCGGTTGGTTTGGCAGCGGGAGAGGGTGTTGCCTTAAGCTTTGTTTTAAGGGGTGCCGATATTCTGCTTGCGAGCGTCGGCATTGCTATTCTTTTGCGTTTTGGTGTTGGTTTTATGGCTACAGCCGCGTCTGGTATGTTAAAATTAAAGGGAGACAAGTAACTCGTCCGCCGAATGGCGGACTCGTAATTTCAAATTTCAAATGCCAAATTTCAAATGAATGACTAAATGACCCAATGTTTTAACCTGCCTGCATACCAATCGGCATGTAAACAGGTAGGCAGGAATTAAAGTATTAAAAATTAAATTAAAATTTAAAATTATGACTTATGATTTAATAATTATTGGCGGGGGTCCCGCGGGATCTGCCGCAGGAGTATACGCTGCAAGAAAAAGACTTAAAAGCGCTATAATTGCCGAGGAATTCGGCGGACAGTCCAGTGTGTCTGTAGATGTGCAGAACTTTATAGGTATACCTCATGTTAAGGGTGCCGAACTCGGGCGTATGTTTAAAGACCACCTTAAAGAGTACGCAGATGATGTTTTAGAAATAGTTGAAGGAGACAGGGTTACCGAATTAAAGGATATAAAAGACGGCGGTTTTGAGGTTAAAACAAAAAGAGGAAAAACATATGAGGCTCGCGCTGTTCTTGTTGCGTCAGGTAGCAGGAGAAGAAAGTTGCCCGTGAAAGGCGCTGATGAGTTTGAAGGAAAGGGAGTTGTTTATTGCGCGTCATGTGACGCCCCTCTCTTTAGCGGGATGAAGACCGTGGTTGTCGGAGGCGGTAATGCGGGTTTTGAATCGGCGCAACAGCTTCTTGAATACTCTCCCCAGGTAACTCTTTTGGAGGTGTCTGATAGTTTTAAAGCAGATCCTGTGACTGTGGAAAATGTAAGCAAGAGCGATAAATTTACAGCGCTAAAAGAGGTACAAATTACCGAAATTAAAGGAGATAAATTTGTGGAAGGGGTAGTTTATAAGGATAAAGACGGAAAAGAGCATGAGCTTGAAGTCAAAGGTGTTTTTGTTGAAATAGGCGCTATACCAAATAACGATTTTATAGAAAAAGGGTTAGTAGATATGAACAAAATTGGCGAAATAATAATTGACCACAAATATGGTAGGAGTTCAAAAGAGGGTATTTGGGCAGCCGGGGATATAAGTGATGTACCATACAAACAGAACAATATAAGCATGGGGGATGGAGTTAAGGCCCTTGAAGACATTTACATTTGGCTTCAAAAAAATAAGTAAAGAAATTCATATTTGCTTTCATTTCGTTGTTGCCCGTTCCAGTGCTCGACGCCCTACCATTAAGTAGGGCTTACTCCGCCCTTCACGGGCGCCTAGAACTGGAAGCAAGTCTTAGAATTTCTGCATTTGTATACTCCGCCCTTCACAGGCGGGTAGAACTGAAAGCAAATCTGAAAATCCTACATCTATGTACACCGAGCGCACCTCGCTGCGCTCGGTGTGGAAAACTGCCTGTGCTTCATAAAATAATCGTGTTAATATAAAAGTACCTCATCTGCCCCGTAGAATGACTGAGGCTAAATTACAAACTTTCTCTGCCTGTGCCAAAAAAGCACCTACCTGCGCCTTGCCACTCGGCACGGCAGGCGGGCGGCAGACAGATTAAACCATGATACCGAAAAACTCCCAAAAAGTTAAAACTCCTCTCTCTCTCTCTCTCTCTCTAAAAGAATGTTAAAGAACCCAAAAATGCTTGGAACATTTACAGTAGCTATACTACTAATAGGCGGCTTTTTCTTTGTTCTCCCCACCTCCGCCCGAACAT
>JBBDKX010000004.1:0-3101 GCA_040879145.1 Candidatus Spechtbacterales bacterium
ACAAGCTTAATCGCGAGGGTGCGGAGCCTTTGGCGCAAGAGTTTGCGCTCATTGATTCTATAAGATCTAAAAAAGATTTAGTGGAATCCGTAGCGCATTTGCATCTCTTTGGTGTAGATGTTTTTTGGGGAGACGGGGCAAGCCCTGACCTTTCCGATACAGAAATTATGATTTTTGGCATTGGACAGTCCGGACTTAGCCTACCTGAGCGCGGCTATTATTTTGACGATGATAAAAAAGAGATTCGGCAAAAATTCTCAAAACACGTAGAAAAGATATTTCTGCTTCTGGGATATAATAAATCAGCTGCAAAAAATGCTGCAGATACAGTAATGGCTATTGAGACACGGCTTGCCCAAAAATCATGGACTACTGTTGAGTTGCGAAACATTGAACCCCAGCTCAACTATCTGGACAGTAAAGATCTGGACAATTTGGCCCCAAATGTGGACTGGTCTCTGTATTTTGACAGTATTGGACTTAAAGTACCCGATAAATTCTTAGTTAGCCAGTTGGATTTTATGCGCAGAGTGAGCGCGATTTTTAACGGAAATAAACTGGATGATTTAAAAACGTATCTTAAATGGTGGCTCATAATGCGTACCGCGCATTTGCTAAGTGATGATTTTGTTCAGGAGGATTTTGATTTTTGGGAAAAAACAATGAATGGCAATGAAGCCCTTAAACCCAGATGGGAAAGGTGCGCCTCTATTTTAAACTCACTGCTTGGCGAAGCTTTGGGTGAGGAATATGTAAAAAAATATTTCCCACCCGAAGCCAAAGAGAAGATAAATGAGCTTGTGGATAACCTAACTGTAGCTCTCCGTCACAGAATAAAAGAGCTTGACTGGATGACAGCGGAAACCAAAAAAAGAGCCGCAGAAAAATTAGACGCTTTTTCAAGAAAGCTTGGCTATCCTGATAAGTGGAAAGATTACAGCGCTCTTGAGGTAAAAAAAGATTCCTATGTTTTAAATTGCTTGCGCGCGACAAAATTTCATGTACAGGACAATCTTTCCAAGGTAGGAAAGCCGACCGATCGCACAGAGTGGCATATGACGCCGTCTACTGTTAATGCTTATTTTCACCCCTTACATACAGAGATTGTTTTCCCTGCCGGCATATTGCAACCGCCTTTCTTTGACCCTAATGCCGATGATGCTGTAAATTACGGTGGCATTGGCGTTGTTATAGGACATGAAATTACTCATGGTTTTGATGATAAAGGTTCTCAGTTTGATAAAGATGGAAATTTTAAAAATTGGTGGACACAAAAAGATAGAAAAGAGTTTGATGCCAGGTGTCAAAAGATTATTAATCAATTTAATGGTTATGAGGTGTTGGACGGACTGTTTGTTAACGGAACTTTAACCCAAGGCGAAAACATTGCAGATCTTGGAGGGTTGAACATAGCCTACGAGGCGTATATACGCTCTCTTAAGGATAAGCCCGAACCCCCGAAACTTAGCGGGTTTACCTATAAACAGAGATTTTTTCTTGGATTTGCTCAAGTTTGGCGTTCTAAGGCGCGCGAAGAATATATAAAGAAGTTGGTTGCAACAGATACTCATTCCCCGGCTCGTTTTAGGATTTTAGGAACACTCGCAAATGCGCCGGAGTTTTATGATGCCTTCGGCTTAGAAGAAGGAGATGGTATGTATATTCCTCCTGAAGACAGAGTAGAAATTTGGTAACTTCAAAGGCCCCGTTAGAACGGGGCCTTTTTAATGTAAAAAATAAATACGCCAACCGGTTGGCGTATGTATTTATATTATGTCGGGGTGCCGGGACTCGAAGCTGTTTTACAGGTTAGGGATATGGTATAATTTATATATTGATGGTAAGTTAATATTAATTTTCGGGCTGTAGTATATGGGTATTATCTGCGTATGGGGTACGTAGGAACCGGATTCAAGCTCCGGCAGCCCGACAAACACAAATGCAACAGGTACAATTAAAGTGTGCATATTGTAGTAGAACGGTTTTGAGGACTAAAAGCAGGGTTAACGAAGCTAAAAAATTTGGCTGGGCCGTTTATTGTTCAACAGAGTGTCGGGCGCAAAATTCAAGAAAACAAAAATATATAAAATGCTCAAATCCTGTTTGTAAAACTGCTTTTTGGAGAAGCAATAAGGAAATTCAAAGAGTTAGTAGTAGTTATTGTTCTCGTTCTTGTTCTGCAATCGTAAATAATTCCAGAGCGCCTAAGCGGAAAAAGAAAATTATAAATAATTTTTGCAAAATCTGTAATAAGCCCTTTTCTCGCAAAGGCGTGTTTTGTTCTGTTAAGTGCAAAAATAAAGCGCAGTTCATTAGCGAGGAGAAAATCATAAAACAAATTAAAGCTTTTTATACTAAAAATAACAGAATACCTGTAAAAAAAGAGTTTCAACACACCAAGGCGGCACGCGAAAGGTTTGGCAGCTGGAATAAAGCCATAGAGGCAGCAGGTTTTTCTCCTAATCCCGCCATGTTTGCTGAAAGGCATATTGCGCGCGACGGTCATGAATGCGACTCTTTATCTGAAAAAATAATAGATGATTGGCTTACAAGCAATAATGTCAAACATAAACGCAGTATTCCGTATCCGCAAAATAACAAATTAACTTGCGATTTTGTAATAGGTAAATATTTTATAGAATTTTTTGGTTTGGAAAATGAACATAAAAGGTATACAGAGCTTGTTCAGGAAAAAAGAAGGTTGGCCAAAAAAATGAAACTTAACCTAGTAGAAATAAAGCCCGCGCATATATTTCCAAAAAACAAACTAAATGAACATCTTAGTTTTTTGCTTAAGTAAATACAAAAAAATAAACACGACAGGTTTATCCCTTCGTAGCTTTACACGAAGGAGGACGTCTGTCGTGTTTATTTTTTCTGTCAGTTCGTTTAAAGAATTACAGAACTATTTCTGTAATTCTTTCAGTATATTCGGTTTTTTGACAGCGGTTTTTTTGCAACGCGTGCAAACTTTAACTCTTGAGCCACTATCAAGTCGTAACCATTGAAGGTTTGCATATTTCCTTTTTTTAGTAGTTGGGTTGTAGTGACCACGCAGAAGTTTCCTTTTTCCTTCCATCTGTGAATCTTTCCCACATACC
>JBBDKX010000004.1:3201-47121 GCA_040879145.1 Candidatus Spechtbacterales bacterium
GTGACCACGCAGAAGTTTCCTTTTTCCTTCCATCTGTGAATCTTTCCCACATACCACACATTTCTTTGCCATAATTTGATATATATGATTAGTTAATATATTATTAAATATATACTGCGTCGCTTGGAAAAGAAAATAAATTTTCTTTTCACTCACTATCCTCGTATATAGAATTAATACTATGATAGTATATATCAACCTTAAATTAAAATCAAGATAACTTTTATGGATGGAGGCTTTATAATATTTGCAATATATATAATTATACTTTTGTTTTCTGTTGTTTTGCATGAAGTATCTCATGGCGCGGTCGCCAACTATCTTGGTGATCCCACCGCAAGAATGATGGGGCGTCTTACCTTGAACCCTCTTCCGCATTTGGATATGTTTGGTTCGGTTATCCTACCGCTTCTTTTGGCTATACCTATATTTTTTGGGATGCCGGCTATAATATTCGGCTGGGCGAAACCGGTGCCGTATAATCCCAATAATTTGCGTTACAAAAAATGGGGCCCCGCGCTTGTTGGAGGAGCGGGACCTGCTACTAACATTTTTTTGGCTTTGGTTTTTGGACTCGCGTTACGTTTTATTATGCCGCTTCCCGCAGGTTCCCCTCTCACCGGAGCAGTAATTGTATTTTTTGCAATAACATATATTAATCTCTTACTTGCAATATTTAACATGGTTCCAATACCTCCTTTGGATGGTTCAAAACTTATGTTCTCAATGTTTAATGTTCCGTATAAAACACGAATGTTTCTTGAACAGAATGGTTTCTTACTACTTTTGTTGTTTATATTTTTTGGCTTCAAGATTATTCTCCCCCTGATAGAAGGGGCATTTGTGCTTATAACCGGCATCAACTCGGGCACTTTTATGTAAGGCCTGCGGAGGCTTCATTTGACAATTATTTTTTTTTCATATAAATTACATAAGTATGAATTAAGCGCATGTTGCGCTTTTAAATATGCCGACAATAAATCAATTAGTTCGCAAATCAAGAAAGAAACCAAAGAAGAAAGATAAGTCTCCGGCTTTGAGTCGGGGTTTTAACGCGCTTCAAAACAAGCCGACGAGTTACCAGAGCCCATTTAAACGTGGAGTGTGTACGCGTGTTACAACAGTAACACCCAAGAAGCCTAACTCCGCATTGAGAAAGGTAGCCAGGGTGCGTCTTACTAACGGTATGGAAGTTACAGCTTATATTCCGGGAGAGGGGCACAACCTTCAGGAGCACTCCGTGGTTCTTATCCGCGGCGGAAGAGTGAAGGACTTGCCCGGTGTACGTTATCATATAGTGAGAGGTGTACTTGATACTGCAGGAGTTGAGGGAAGAAAAACTCAGCGCTCCAAGTACGGAACAAAAGCACCTAAGGAATAAAAAACTATGAGAAAACAAGGAGGATTTAAAAGAAGGGTATTGCAGCCCGATTACAAATACAACAACCCGCTGGTGACTAAGTTCGTCAACTATATAATGTGGGAAGGAAAAAAATCTGTTGCACGTAAAGTTGTTTACGATGCTTTTGATATTATTCAGAAAAAGACAAAAGAAGATCCTATGGACGTTTTTGATAAGGCTCTTAAGAATGTCGCGCCAACCCTTGAAGTAAAAACACGAAGAATAGGAGGTGCAAACTATCAGGTACCTATACAGGTTAAGGGTGACAGGCGCATCATACTTGCTATGCGTTGGATTCGTGAATCTTCAAGAAATCAAAAAGGAAAACCCATGGCTCAAAGCCTCGCGCAGGAGCTTATGGCTGCTGCAAACAATGAGGGCGAAGCTATTAAGAAGAAAGAAGCAACTGAGAGAACGGCTCGTGCTAACCGCGCGTTTGCCCATTTTGCATAAATATGCCCAGAGAATATCCACTTGAAAAAGTTAGAAATATCGGTATAATCGCGCACATTGACGCCGGAAAAACAACAGTTAGTGAGCGCATACTTTTTTATACAGGTATTTCCCACAAAATAGGAGAGGTTCACGAAGGAGAGGCTATTATGGATTGGATGGAGCAGGAACAGGAGAGAGGTATTACAATAACCTCTGCTGCTACTACTGCCTTTTGGGTTCCCAGCTACTTACCTCAGGACCAACAGGAAAATAAATATAGAATAAATATTATTGACACTCCCGGACACGTTGACTTTACTGTAGAGGTAGAGCGCTCTTTACGCGTCTTGGATGGAGGGGTTGTAGTTTTTGATGGTGTTGCCGGAGTTGAACCGCAGTCAGAGACAGTTTGGCGGCAAGCCGATAAATATAAGGTTCCCAGATTTTGCTTTGTAAATAAAATGGACAGGATGGGAGCCAGTTTTGATTTTAGCTTTAACTCTATAAAAGAAAGACTCAGCCCCAATGCTGTGGCAATACAACTTCCCGTTGGAGCCGAGAGTGATTTTGACGGCGTTATTGACCTTGTAAATATGCAGTGGATAAGAAACGAAGGTGAACATGGTGAAAAAGTTTTACGCGAAGAAGTTCCCGCCAATCTTAAGGAGCAGGCGGAGAAGATGAGAGCAGAACTTGTTGAAAGAGTGGCTGAGCAGGATGAAGAGCTTACAGATAAATTTTTAAATGGTGAAGAAATAAGCGTAGATGAGCTGAAGAAGTCTTTGCGAAAAGCGACAATAGATAATAAACTTATACCTGTTTTGTGTGGAACAGCTTTGAAAAATCAGGGCATACAATCTCTTTTAGACGCAGTTGTTGAGTATCTTCCCAGTCCTGTAGATGTACCTGCTGTTCAGGGTGAAGACCCAGATAGTGAAGAGCACATTCAGGTAAATGTAACAGATGAGGAACCTTTTGCGGCACTCGCTTTTAAAGTTGCAACAGATCCTTTTGTGGGGCAACTTGTATACTTCAGAGTTTACTCAGGTACTCTTTCTTCAGGATCCTATGTGTTAAACGCCTCTACTGGAGACAAGGAGCGCTTAAGCCGAATTTTACGCATGCACTCAAACCACAGAGAAGAGGTGGATGCAATATATTCGGGAGATATTGCCGCTGCAGTTGGTTTGAAGGGAACCACGACAGGAGATACGCTTGTTGACCCTAAGCGACCTCTTGTATTGGAAAAAATAACATTTCCTCAACCGGTTATCGCTGTGCGTATTGAACCAAAGACACGCGCTGATCAGGATAAAATGGGAATTGCTTTACGACGTCTTGCCGAAGAAGACCCTACATTTCAGATAAGTTCCGACGAAGAAACAGGAGAAACAATTATATCGGGCATGGGAGAGCTACATCTTGAAGTTCTTGTAGATAGAATGAAGAGGGAATTTAAGGTTGAGGCCAATGTTGGACAGCCACAGGTAGCTTACAGAGAAACAATACGAATTGAAGCTGAGGCTGAAGGTAAGTACATAAGACAAACAGGAGGACGCGGACAGTATGGACACGTCTATCTTAGAGTAGAACCCATGGAGGCAGGCGAGGGCTTTGAGTTTTCCAATGAGATAAAAGGAGGCGCTATTCCCCAGGAGTACATTCCACATGTAGGCAAAGGTGTTCAGGAGGCTATGGGCAAAGGTGTTTTAGCCGGTTATCCTATGGTGGATATTAAAGCTACGCTTTATGACGGATCTTTTCATGAGGTTGATTCATCTGAATCGGCATTTAAAATTGCGGGCTCTATAGCTTTTCAGGAAGCTGTTAAAAATGCAAAACCTGTTCTACTTGAGCCTATGATGAAGATGGAGGTTACAATTCCTGAAGAATATCTCGGTGATATAACAGGAGACTTAAGTTCCAGAAGAGGTCAAATAGAAGAACTTGGTGAAAGAGCTAATCTTAAAACAGTTAGAGCGATAGTTCCTCTATCCGGACTATTTGGGTACACAACAGAGTTGCGTTCTATGACGCAGGGACGGGGTACCGCGATAATGGAATTTAGCCATTATGCTGAAGTTCCGCAGAGCATTTCTCAAGAAATAATGGAATCACGGAAATAAAGTTGAGCTTAATGAGCGCGTAGCGTGAATTTAGTGAAACTTACCCCGCCCTTATTTTGCTTCGTATAACCAGCATAAGCAGGATTCTAAGTTTAAGTAATTTAAAATCCTGCGGCGCTGTGCCCACATAGGGCAGGGGCTATTCGCCCCTTGCGCCGCCAGGGTATACAAGGCAAAATAAGGGCGGGGTGCTCAGTTTTGCCTGCCTACCGCAGGCAGGCAGCCAATCGGGCTGCGTTAAAATTAACTTGCCCTCTTGGGCAAAAATGGCATGTGGGATAAATTAAAAGAAATATTAAAAGCAAGTGGGGGAAAGGCAGTTATTGTTGAAGATGGAGATCCAAAATATATTGTAATACCCGTTGATGAGTATCTTAAACTTACCGGCGGAGTTAATAGTGTGGCACAGCCGGCTTTAGGCGGGGAGGAAAAAACCACCCCCTCACCCTTTGGGAGCTCCGAAACATCTGCTCAGTCCAGCCCCGCTCAGCCCGCGCCCGCAAACGATAACGAATCCATTTTTTTGGGAGCAATTGATCCGTCGCGAAGCGATGCGCCTGTAGACTTGAGCGATATTGACACAGCGGACACCCCATCACTGGCTGATTATAATGGATACAGTTCTGATATAGATTTAAGCGACCTGCCTTTATAGAATTGTAACGGGGTTGACGAATTATTTAACTCGTGTAAAATATTATTTGTATCTCTGCATACTGCATAGATCAACTTTTAATCAAATAATTATTAAAAATTAATAACTAAGCTCGCTTCGTTCGCTTACTTTTAACTGTTTGTGAGGCGAAGCCAAACAAAACAAATTTATGGCAGTAGAAAAATTTGAACGAACAAAACCGCACGTTAACGTCGGTACAATTGGTCACGTAGACCACGGTAAGACAACACTTACGGCAGCACTTTTGAAGTATGCTCAGCTTACGGGCATGAAGCATTCAGAAAAAAACATTGATCAGATTGACGCAGCTCCTGAAGAAAGGGAGCGAGGTATTACAATTGCGTTAGCTCACGTAGAGTACGAGACAGAAGCGCGTCACTATGCCCACATCGATGCCCCTGGACACGCTGACTACATTAAGAACATGATTACAGGTGCCGCTCAGATGGACGGTGCCATTTTGGTGGTTTCAGCTGCTGATGGACCTATGCCCCAAACTCGTGAGCACATATTGCTTGCGCACCAGGTGGGTGTTCCAAAGATTATTGTTTTTCTAAACAAAGTTGACCAGGTTGATGATCCGGAACTTATAGATCTTGTTGAAGCTGAGGTTCGTGAACTTCTTTCAAAATATGAATATGATGGAGACAACACTCCAATTATAAGAGGTTCTGCTCTGCAGGCCTTGAATGCCTCAAGTGTTGACGACGATGCCGCAAAGCCTATGGGTGAACTTCTTAAGGCGGTAGATGAGTACATACCTGTACCCGAAAGAGAGGTAGACAAGCCCTTTCTTATGCCCATTGAAGACGTTTTTTCAATTGAGGGACGCGGAACAGTTGTAACAGGAAGGATTGAAAGAGGAAAAGTAAATGTAGGTGAAGAGATTGAAATTGTTGGTATGAGAGACACGCAAAAGACAGCTGTTACAGGAGTAGAGATGTTTAATAAACAACTTGACGAAGGATTGGCCGGAGATAACGTAGGGCTTCTTTTACGAGGTCTTAAAAAAGACGATGTAGAAAGAGGACAAGTTATTGTAAAGACAGGATCTGTAACTCCGCACACAGAGTTTGAAGCTGAGGTATATATTCTAAAGAAGGAAGAAGGAGGAAGGCACACACCCTTTTTTACAGGTTACAAGCCTCAGTTCTACTTTAGAACAACTGATGTAACGGGAGATGTAACTTTGCCTGAGGGTACTGAAATGGTAATGCCCGGCGATACTGTAACTTTTAAAGTAAAGCTTGTGGTACCGGTTGCGATGGAAGAAAAGCAGAGGTTTGCTATCCGTGAAGGAGGCAAGACTGTAGGTGCGGGGGTTATTACTAAGGTTGTAAACTAAATAGTTTAGCAGGATTAAATTACATTTCCAATATGGCAAGCGCGCAAGATGCGAAATCAAAAACCAAAGAAAAAGAAGATCTAAGGCAAAGAATTAGGATAAAAATAAAATCTTATGATCATCAGGTTATCGACTCTAGTGTTAAACAGATAGTTGATACTGCTCTTCGTTATGGTTCAGAGATTAAAGGGCCCGTCCCCTTACCTACAGAGATAAAGAAGTACACGGTAAATAGATCTAGTTTTGTTCACAAAACATCCAGAGAGCAGTTTGAAATGCGAATCCATAAGCGTCTTATAGACATATACAATCCTTCGGGACAGTTAATAGACGCATTAATGGATTTAAATTTGCCTGCAGGGGTTGATATTGAGGTGAAAATGTAATATACTGTCACTGCTTAAAGATATTTAAATTATAAATACAGGCCCTCATTAGGAGAGCCAAAACCCGCCCAAATTTTTGGATAAGTTCCTCTTTTAAAAGAGGTAATACTGTCTAAAAACTTGGGCGGGTTATGTTGAAAGCGAGCTAACGCTCGCTTTGATTACGCTGATAATAGCTGATACCACTGATGGTATTTAGAGTATCAGCGAAATCAGTTACTATCAGCGGTATCTGATTTTGCGAAGCAAAATTTATGAAATTTATTATTGGAAAAAAATTAGGAATGACACAGATTTACGACAATAATGGTAATGTTGTTCCGGTAACTTTAATTGACGCATCGGGTGCCGCTGTTACCCAAGTGCTTAAGGAAGACAAGCAGGGGTATAATGCTGTCCAGCTTGGCGTGGGCAGTAAAAAGCTCAGCAAGCCGGAACAGGGGCATATTAAAGACTCTGTTGATGATAAAGGAAATGGATTTGCTTTTTTGCGTGAGTTTCACGTAGAAGGAGGCGAGCTTAAAAAAGGAGATAAGATTGTAGTAGACCAGTTTGAGGTGGGTGACAAAGTTGTTGTCCGCGGCACAACTAAAGGAAAAGGTTTTCAAGGAGTTGTTAAGAGGTGGGGATTTGCCGGCGGGAATAAAACCCATGGCAACAAACACACCCTCCGTACCCCCGGGTCTATAGGGTCAGCATTTCCACAGCGCGTTTTTAAAGGATTAAAAATGGCGGGACACATGGGTGTTGACCAAAAAAGCGTAATAAATTTGAAGGTTGCATATATAGATAAAGAAAATAACATCCTGGGCGTTAAAGGTTCCGTCCCCGGCAACAACGGCAGTTATGTAGAGGTTGTTACAAGAAAATAAACATGATCAAGCTTGAAGTATACAACAAAGAAGGAAAGAAAACAGGTTCTCAGGAAGTACCCGAAACTGTTTTTGGATTATCTCGCAATGACGCTCTTGTGCATCAGGTGTATACATCAAAACTTGCTAATAAGCGTCGCCCTTACGCACATACAAAAACCAGAGCGGAAGTTAGAGGAGGAGGGCGAAAACCATGGAGACAGAAAGGAACCGGGCGCGCAAGGCATGGGTCAACCCGTTCGCCCATATGGGTCGGAGGTGGTGTGACATTTGGTCCACGCAATGACCGTGTTTTTTCAAAGAAAGTAAACAAGAAAATGAATCGTAAAGCTATTGTTACAGCGCTTAGCGCGAAAGCGGAAGCCGGAAATATATATGTAGCAGAGTCTCTTGAATATCCGGAGTTAAAAACAAAGCATGGCGCGGGATTTATTTTTCAGTTGGGCATTCAGGGTAAATCCGCTGTAGTTTATGGAACAGCAGAAGATAAAGGTTTTAGCAGGGTGTTTCGTAACTTACCAAGAGTAAAACCTGTAAATATAAACAGGCTAAACATACTGGACATTTTAGATAATAGATATTGTATAATTTCAAAAACAGCATTAACACATATAATTAATCAATATGCCAATACTTCAACACATATTCAAAAAGAATCAGGGGAAGGAAAGGCCCCAAACTCAGAAGAAAAAACTGAGAGAAGAAAAGCAGGGGCAGAGAGAGCAGGAGTTAAAGAAAACTGATAAGCTCCAGACGGAATCCGGTTCACCTAAGACAAAGAAGAGTAGGGATAAGCAGTCAACCTCTGCAATCAATTTAAATAACGCTTACGGCGCTTATGGAGTTGTATTGCGACCACATATATCTGAAAAGAGTGTTTCTCAAAATTCTGAAGGAAAATATGTGTTTGAGGTAGCTCCCCAGGCAGGAAAGAAAGAGATACAGAAGGCAATTGAAATTATGTATGGTGTTAAGGTTGATAGTGTAAATAAAATTAAAATGCCTGCAAAAAGAACACGATATAGATTTCAGAGCGGTACAAGTTCACGCCCTGGCAAGGCAGTTGTTACCTTGAAGAAGGGGCAAGAAATAGAAGTTTTACCACAGTAAAGTAGTTGCTTAACGAGCAAAGCATTTAAATTTATTGAATGCTTTGAGAGTTTAGAAACTACTTACCCAGCACTTACTTTGAAATTCAAAGTAAGTGCTGGGTGCTCATGAATGTAAGCTCATGCATCGCATGGCTCGCATTCGCTAACCATTCATGGCTGTTAAACGGCACAAACCAACAACTCCGGGAAGAAGAGGAATGGTAACTACAGATTACGGAGTTTTAACTAAAAAGGAGCCTGAAAAAAGCTTAACGAGTGCTTATCATAGAAAAAAAGGAAGAAGCCACGGAAAGATATCAGTTAGACACAAAGGAGGCGGCTCTAAAAAGTTATACAGAGATATAGACTTTAAACAGGACCAGGTTGGGGAGACGCTAACTGTTAAAGCTCTTGAGTACGATCCATACAGGTCTGCGTTTATAGCTCTTGTACATAATGATAATGGTATTAAGCGGTATATACTTGCACCGGAGGGAATTAAGGTTGGGGCTAAACTCAGCATTGCAGAAAAAACTCCTATTAAGGATGGCAATCGCATGATACTGGGAAATATTCCAGTTGGCACATTTGTACATAATGTAGAGATAAAAAGAGGCAGGGGCGGACAGCTTGCAAGGTCTGCAGGTTCATATACGCGTGTTCTTGCGCATGATGCCCAAAAAACCCAACTTGTCATGCCCTCGTCTGAAGTCAGAATAATTTCAAGCGCAGGATTTGCGACAGTAGGCACTGTTTCTAATAGTACACATAGGGAAGAAGTTGTAGGAAAAGCGGGAAAGAACAGATTAAGAGGAAAGAGGCCACATGTAAGAGGTTCAGCAATGAACCCCGTTGACCATCCTCACGGAGGAGGTGAGGGTCGGTCTCCGATAGGAATGAAGCACCCCAAAACACCATGGGGTAAAAACGCATACGGTGTTAAGACCAGGCGACCCAATAAGTATTCTGATAAGCATATAGTTAAAAGGCGTAAAAAGAAAAAAAGAAAATAGCTCGCTTCGCCTGCCTGTGCGTGAACGCACGCAGGCAGGCGAAGAGAATCCCTAGGCCTAATGGCCGGTGGCTAGACGTAAAGTCGCCATCCCGGCACAGCCTAGGGAGATGGCGGCCCAAAGGGCTTAGCCACAAAAAATTATTATGAGTAGATCACTAAAAAAAGGACCATACGTAGACGAAAAATTGTTAAAGAAGTTGCAGAAAGTCAAAAAAGATGAGAAAACCGTTATTAAGACATGGGCGCGCGCGTCTACCATTACTCCGGAGATGGTTGGGTACACGATAGGAGTTCATAATGGAAAGGAACATACACCTGTATTTATTACCGAAGATATGGTTGGACACAAGCTTGGTGAGTTTTCTCCTACAAGAAAGTTTGTAAGACACGGAGGGAAACTTCAAAGCAGTATGGAAAAGAGACACTAGCTCGCTAAAGCTCGCAGGTATCAGGTTTTAGGTAATAGGTATTACACTAGTGTAGCACCTAGTACCTAAAACCTAGAACCTAATTTGTGAGGCGAAGTCCCTAAGCGGCTTTGCCGCCGGGATCTCCCTAGCCACCGGCCGAAGGCCTAGGGGTGAACAAAAAATTATGGCAGAATACAAAGCAAAATTATCATATTTAAAGATATCACCAAGAAAAGTAAGGTTGGTTGCGGATTTAGTGCGGAACCAGAATATTGAGGAGGCTCGCATGCAGTTAAAATATTCAAACAAAAGAGCTTCTGTTTCACTGTTAAAGCTTTTAAATTCAGCTGTAAGTAACGCAAAAGATGTTACTGAGGGTATTAATGAAAGCAATTTGCGCATCAAGGAAATTCGTGTTGATGAAGGCCCTATGCTAAAAAGATATATGCCCGTTGCGCGTGGCACGGTGCATGAGATACAGAAAAAGACAAGCCACGTGACTTTAATTCTTTCGGAGAAAGAATTAAAGAAGCAACAAGAGACAAATAACAAGAGACAAGCAAAATCAGAGCGAAAACCATCTGAAAGTGAAAAAGTAAAAACGCAAAATACAAAAACACAAGGTAAAAGTAAAAAACAAAATATCGCCAAAGGCGATAACTAAAATTTTTAATTTTTCGTTTTAAATTTTTAATTTGAGCGATAGCAAACATGACTCATAAAACTCACCCACTTAGTAAAAGATTAGGATATACAAAAGGATGGAATTCCCGTTGGTTTGATAGTAAAAAATATGCTGAAAATGCCCAGCAAGACTACCTTATAAGAGAATATACTCTTGAAAAATTTAAAAACGCGGGAGTTGCCAGTGTTGAAGTTGAAAGGTTTGCTAATTCAATTTCAGTTATAATATATACTTCAAGACCAGGGTTAATAATTGGACGCGGGGGAACAGGAATAGAAGAGGCTAAAAAAGAGATGCACAAAGAGTTGCGTAATAAAATGAGGCGCAGGCACGATGCCAGAGAGCGCGAACAGTTGGTAGCCCCCGAGATTAGAGTAGAGGTAAGAGAGGTTCGCGACAGCGATGCTCACGCCCGACTCATTGCACTTAACGTAGCAGAACAGCTTGAAAGAAGGATGCCTTTTAGGAGAGTTATTAAGAGGTCGCTGGATAGAGTTATGACTAATAAGGAGGTTGAGGGGGCTAAAATATCTGTTGCAGGTCGGCTTAATGGAGCGGAAATGGCAAGGAGCGAGTTTGTTAAGGAAGGCAATCTACCCCTTCAGACACTACGTGCCGACATAGATTATGCGTATGTACAAGCTTTGACTAAATATGGAGTGATCGGAGTTAAGGTTTGGATATATAGAGGAGAAAAATTAGAATAATATTTACATTATAAATGTTGCACAATTGTTCAATCCGTGATATTTTAATAAGGTTTTAAACATGCTGTTACCTAAAAAAGTAAAACATAGAAAATGGTGGAAAGGCCGCAAAAGAACGAGTATGGAAAGTCGCGGGACGTATTTGGCATTTGGGCAGTATGGTTTACAGGTTTCCGAAGGGGAGGCATGGATAACTTCGCGCCAGATAGAGGCATCACGTCGTGCGATAACGAGATATATGAAGCGAGGCGGAAAAGTTTGGATAAGAGTTTTTCCTGATAAGCCCGTAACTCGAAAGGGTACAGAGGTTCCCATGGGTGGCGGAAAGGGTGCTGTAGATCATTTTGTAACTCCTGTATATCCGGGAAGAGTACTCTTTGAGGTAGATGGAGTTTCTGAAGAGATAGCACGCGAGGCTCTTAAAAGAGCAAGTTATAAGTTACCGGTAAAAACTAAGGTGATAGTCCGCTAACGCTCGCAGGAATAAAATTATGAAAGCACAGGAATTAAAGAAAAAATCAAGCGAAGAGTTAAATAAACTACTTAAGGATAAAAAAAGCCAGGCAGTAAATTTAAGAATGAATATCGCTAGTGGTAATGTTAAGAATGTACGTGAATTGCACAATATTAAAAAAGATGTAGCGCGTATTATCACAATATTGAGAGAGAGAGCTGTCGCTGTTACTACAGAAGAATAAAACTTATTATGACAAACAAAAAAGAGAAAAAAGAGAATACAGTAAACCGAAAGAAGATGAGAGGTACTGTTGTTTCAAACAAGATGGAAAAAACCCTTGTAGTAGAGGTAAATCGCTTGCTTGAACACCCAAAGTACAAAAAAAGATTTAAGAAATCAAAAAAATATAAGGCCCACTACGAAGATGGTGAATACAACATCGGTGATAAGGTTGTAATAGAAGAAACAAGGCCTATTTCAAAAGATAAAAGATTTCGTGTACTAAAATAGCTCGCTAACGCTCGCTTTGATTACGCTGATAATAGCTGATACCACTGATGATATTTAGAGTATCAGCGAAATCAGTTACTATCAGCGGTATCGGGACAAAAAAGTATGATACAAAACCAGACAAGACTAAAAGTAGCAGATAATTCAGGTGCCAAAGAGATAATGTGCATCCGCGTTTTGGGAGGCAGTAAAAGAAGATATGCTGAAATAGGCGACGTTATTGTGGCATCTGTTAAAAAAGCTGAACCGCGTCGTCCTGTAAAGAAAAAGGATGTGGTTAGGGCTGTTATTGTGCGTCAGAGAAAACCTTTTCGCAGAAAGGATGGGTCATATATTTATTTTGATGAGAATGCGGCAGTTATTTTGGATGGAGTAATGCCTAAGGGTGGTAGAATATTTGGACCAATACCAAGAGAGTTAAAACAGAGAGGTTATGCTAAAATAGCTTCGTTGTCACAGGAATTATTGTAAATTTATGAAAATAAAAACAGGAGACAAAGTATTAATATTGCACGGTAAAAATCGGGGAAAGACCGGAAAGGTTCTTTCTGCTATACCTCAAAAAGGAACTCTGGTTGTAGAGGGAGTGAATATTCAGAAACAGCATGTAAGGCCTAAAAAACAAGGTGAAAAAGGACAGGTTATTGAAAAGCCCGGCCCTGTTGATGTATCTAATGTAAAACTGGTTTGCACAAACTGCAATAAAGCCGCGCGCGTAGGATATAAAGTAGAAGGGGGTACAAAATATAGAGTGTGCAAGAAATGCAACAATGCAATTAAATAGGAATTAGGCGTTAACTTTTTAGTTTTTTATCCGCCAGCCGACGGGCCAAGAAGCTAAAAAGTTAACTCTTAAAAAGATAAATCATGGCAGAAACACTAAGTTTAGATAAAGAATATAAGGAAAAGATAAAACCCGAACTCGCTAAGGAGTTCGGTGGTCTTAACTCGCACGCAGTTCCGCGTCTGGAAAAAATAATTGTAAATAGCGGTATTGGTAAGATAGCGATGTTGCGAAAAGGTAAAAGCACTGGTTCTCAAACAGATGAAGAAATGCTCGGTGATATTGTTGAAGGACTAAGTAATATAGCGGGTCAAAAACCACATCTTATATATGCTCGAAAAAGTATTGCGGGATTTAAACTAAGAGAAGGAATGCCCGTCGGTCTAAGAGTTACTCTTAGAGGTAAAAGAATGTATGATTTCCTGGCTCGCTTAAATAACGTTGCACTGCCTAGAACAAGAGATTTTAGAGGTATTTCTTCTGAGGGGGTTGATAAAGGTGGTAATTTGACAATAGGCATCAAGGAGAGTAGTATTTTTCCTGAAGTGCCAACATCTAATTTTAACTGGGGTTTTGAAATTACTCTTGTAACCAATACTAATGACAAAGAGCATGCCCTACAGTTATTTAAAAGGTTGGGTGTGCCATTTAAATCCGAAGATAAGTAGTTTATTTATATGCCTAAGAAATCTAAAATAGCAAAAGCATACAAAAAGCCAAAGTTTTCAACCAGAAAAGAAAACAGGTGTTTTCGATGTGGGAGGAACAGAGGATATATGCGTGATTTTGACCTTTGCAGAATATGTTTTCGTGAAATGGCAAGCCGGGGAGAATTACCCGGTGTCCGAAAATCAAGCTGGTAATAGCTCGCTAAAGCTCGCAGGGGTTAGGTACTAGGTTCTAGGTATTAGACTAAAACCTAACACCTGTAACCCAACACCTAATTTGTGAGCAAAACGAATCTCTAGGCCTAATAGCCGGGATGGCGGCCCAAAGGGCTTAGCCACAAAAAACTATGTCACACACAGATCCAATAGCAGATATGTTAACAGTTATAAGAAACGCGCAAGCCGCGAATAAAAGTACGGTTAAAATTCCTTACTCCGGAGTTAAGTTTGAATTGGTAAAAATATTAGAAAAAGAGGGTTATATCGGTTCAGTTGAGAAAAAAGGAACAAAGCCCAAGCAGGTTATAATTGTTAATTTGAAATATAAAGAAAGCGGCATGCCGCAAATAACACATATCAAAAGAATAAGCACACCGGGTCAGAGAATATACATAGGTTATAGAGATGTGCAGAATGTGAAGGAAGGTTATGGCACAGCTGTAATATCAACACCCGCGGGTCTTCTTACAAACGAGGAAGCTAAGAAACGCAAATTAGGAGGAGAGCGGATATGTGAGATTTGGTAAATAAACTTAGCTTACAAGCTGTCAGTTTATAGCTTTCAGCTTAAGGTATATAATGAATTATAAAACGATAAAATTTAAAGCTGATCAGCTAAAAGCTAGAAGCTAAAAGCTATGTCACGAATAGGAAAAAAACCAATTGATATCCCCGACAAAGTAGAAGTAACAGTTGAGGATGATACCATCAAAGCTAAAGGCCCTCTTGGGGAACTATCTTTGGATTTCCCCGATATTGTAAAAGTTGAGTTAACAGATAATACTGTTGCTGTTTCATTGGCAAGAACTGGAAATAAATTTAAGCCGTATTGGGGACTTTACAGAGCGCTTATCGCAAATATTATACAGGGAGTTCATGAGGGTTTTCAGAAAAAGCTTAGCATAGAAGGTGTTGGGTACAGGGCGGAGATTAAAGGAGATGAGTTGGTTTTAAACCTTGGATATTCGCACCCCGTTGTTATGGAGATTCCAAAAGATTTGAAAATTGAAGTTGAAAAAAACATAATAACTGTTTCAGGTATAGACAAACAAAGAGTTGGGCAGATGGCAGCAGATATAAGAAGTAAGAGAAAACCCGAACCTTACAAGGGTAAAGGTATAAGATACGAAGGTGAGCACGTGCGTAGAAAAGCAGGTAAGCGCGCCATAGCCGGAGGTGGTAAATAAGCAAAAACATGTCAAAAATAAAAGAAAGAAGATTAAAAAGAATAAGAAGGCACAAGCGAGTGAGGGCGCGTGTTTCAGGTACACCGCAACGTCCGCGTTTATTTGTCTTTAAGAGTAATCAGCATATATATTGCGGGTTGGCAGATGATGTAAATAGTAAGGTGTTGTTAGTATTTTCTGATTTAAAATTGTCCGGCAAAAAGACAAACAACCCTACTTTGGAAATATCAAAAAAAGTAGGTGAGGAACTGGGTAAAGGGGCTGTAAAGGCGGGATATAAAAAAGTAGTATTTGATAGAGGAGGATATAAATATCACGGAAAAATAAAAGCGCTTGCCGAAGGTGCGCGCTCAGCAGGATTAAAATTCTAAATAATATTAATATGGTACAACAGCAACAACAACAAAGAGGCCCTGGAGGTCCCGGAGGACAAAGAGGAGGTCATAGAGGCCCTGGAGGTCCCGGAGGGCAAAGAGGAGGTCATAGAGGCCCTGGAGGTCCCGGAGGGCAAAGAGGGGGAGGGCACAGAGACCCAAGAGGACAACAAAGGGAAAGAGATCAGGAGTTTGACCAGAAGGTTCTTGATATTGCGCGAGTGGCTCGTGTTGTAGCTGGTGGCCGCAGATTTAGTTTTAGAGCTACGGTTGTCATAGGCGATAAAAAGGGCCGTGTGGGAGTAGGTGTTGGAAAGGGTTCTGATGTAACAATTGCGATAGGAAAAGCTGCTAAAAATGCTAAGAAAAATGTAATGACAGTTCCTATGACCCCGGAAGGCACCTTACCTTACGACATAACAGGAAAGCAGTCTTCATCTGTTGTCTTTTTGAAGCCCGCAAAGGAAGGTAGGGGTGTTATTGCGGGAGGAGCTGTCCGTACAGTATGCGACCTTGCAGGATATAAAGATATAGCAGCTAAGGTTTTATCCAGAAGCACAAATAAACTTAATATGGCCTTGGCCACTGTAAATGCTCTTGAGAAGATAGACTACAAGGCACCTGCTGAGGTTAAAAAACCCGAAAAGAAGATTGGAAAATCAAAAGAAAAGACAGAAGTAAAGACTGGAAAAAAGAAAACAGAAAAGTCTGATAAGAAAACCGTTAAAGCAAAATCTACAAAAAACGAATAATAAATAATAAACCATTTTTACTTAGTCAATTTTTAACTTTTCATTTTTAATTTTAAATTTGACTGAGCGAAGCGAAGAAATATGCAGGTTCACGATATAAAAAAACCAAAACAGAAGTCTCGAAGAAGGGTAGGCAGGGGCGGAAAACGCGGAACATATTCCGGTAGAGGAATGAAGGGACAAAAATCACGCGCAGGACATAGAATAAGGCCTCAGATTCGGGACTATATATTTAAGGTTCCCAAGTTAGGAGGTCCTACAAAAAAAGCAGGCAACGCAATTGGTTCACAGTCTGCACCGGTGTTTTCGGTTAATACTGGAGATTTGGAAAAGGTTGTAAAAAAAGGAGATGTCGTTGATATTGAGTTTTTGATAAAAAATAAGCTTGTAAAAAATTACAAAGGACGCCCTCCCAAGCGTGTAAAACTTTTAGGCAAGGGCGAGCTTAAAAAAGCTGTTACCATAAAAGGACTAATTCTTTCAAAAAGCGCAAAAGAACAAGTTGAAAAATCCGGAGGAAAAATAGAATAAATTATGAAGTGGTATCAACAAATATTAGCGGTATTTAAAATAAAAGAACTGAGAAACAAGGTCCTGTTTGTTTTGGGTATTCTTGCAATATTTCGCGTTGCCGCTGTTATTCCTGTTCCGGGAATAGATCGTTCTCAGCTGGAATCATTTCTAAGCGGTAACCAGTTTTTTGGTATTTTAAATATATTTTCAGGAGGAGCTTTAAGCAACCTTTCAATTGTAATGCTTGGATTAGGTCCTTACATTACAGCTACAATTACACTACAGCTTTTAACAATGATATTCCCCCGTCTTAAAGAGATGTATGAAGAAGAGGGTGAACAGGGCAAGCAGAAATTTAATCAATATGGACGACTGGCAACAGTCCCCTTATCGTTTTTACAAGGATATGGATTGTACTCCCTTTTTAGGAGTCAGGGAGTACTAACCACTCTTCCACCCATGGAACTAATTGCCTTTTTGATAACTGTTGCAGGAGGTGGAATATTTTTAATGTGGTTAGGTGAGCTTGTTACAGAAAAGGGCATAGGTAATGGTATTTCTCTTTTGATTTTTGCAGGAATTATCGCTTCCCTGCCTGTAACTATAAGAAATGCTATTTTAACTGCAACACAGGAGGACATTCCGAGCTATGTGGCATTTGCTCTGATAAGCATCTTTATAATAGCGGCTGTAGTTGTGGTAAATGAGGCGAGAAGAAACATACCAGTCTCATATGCCAAGCAGGTGAGAGGAAATAAGATATATGGAGGTTCTTCAACATATCTTCCTTTGTCTCTTAACCCTGCGGGAGTTATTCCTATAATTTTTGCCCTGTCTCTTATTTTGTTTCCGGGAATTATAGCTAATTTTCTCCAGGGGAGTTCAAATCAATTCTTAGCAGGACTTGCCAATATTATGAATGAGTTCCAAAATAATCTGACGCTTTATACTTTGGCATATTTTCTGTTAGTTGTATTCTTTACTTATTTCTATACAGCAGTAACATTTAATCCTGAGAACGTTGCGGAGAACTTGCAAAAACAGGGAGGGTTTGTGCCTGGAATACGTCCGGGAAAACCCACAGCTGAGCGCTTAAACTATATTTTGAATAGAACATTGTTGGTTGGAGCTCTGTTTTTGGGAATTATAGCTATTGTTCCAAACATTGCGCAGGGCATGACAGGAGGTTCAGGAGGCATAGGTGACCTGACATTTGTTATAGGAGGTACCTCTATTTTGATTTTGGTTTCTGTGGTTTTGGAGACAATACGACAGGTAAAAAGCCAGATAGTAATGAGGCAGTATGAGTAATTTTATTTTTGAATATTAAAAGTATGATAAAATGCTTAGTATAAATTAAGCATTTTTTAATTTCAATGGGGAACGCAAAAATAATTATAGCGGTTGTCGGGCTTCCCGGCTCAGGCAAATCAGAAGCGGTGGGCCGTTTTGAGAAAAAAGGATTTGAACGGGTGGGCTTTAACGATGTTGTAATGGATGAGGTGGAACGCCGGGGATTGGAACCAACACAGGAAAATGAACGCCCTATTCGTGAAGAATTGAGGCGAAAATATGGTATGGACGTTATGGCGGTAAAATCCATGCCTAAAATAGAAAAAGCGCTCGCTGATGGCAAAAATGTGGTTATAGATAGTTTTTATAGTTGGGAGTCGTACAAAACAATGAAAAAAGAATTCGGGGATCAGTTCCGTGTTCTTGCAATTTACGCGCCGGCTAGTGTACGGTATAAACGTCTTGAAAAGCGTCCTATACGTCCGCTTGCATCAGTTGAGGCTAAAGATAGGGATTATTCCCAGATAGAAGCGCTTCAACAAGCCAGTCCTATTGCAATGGCTGACTGGACCATACAAAATATCGGAACAATAGAGGAATTTCATAACTCCGTAGATAATTTAATAAATAATATTTTAACTTTATGAAACCCGATAACGCTATACTAATAGGCCGCTCGGGCTCAGGTAAAGGAACCCAGGCTGAGCTGTTAATAAAAAAAATAGATAATTTCTTTACCCTTTCAACGGGTGATCTTTTTCGTGATCTTGCAAAACAAAATTCTGATGCCGGTCAAAAAATAAAAGATATAGTAAATAGTGGCGGACTGCCTTATGATGATATTGCAACAGCCCTGTGGATGCATGAACTTTCCTACAATCTTCGTTCGGACCAAGGTCTGCTTGCAGACGGTTTTCCAAGACGATTAAACGAGGCAAAGACTTTAGATAAATATCTTGAATTTCTGGAAAGAATGGACAGGACTTTTATCTTTTTGGTAAATATTTCTGCTGACGAAGCCCGCCGCCGCCTTTTGGCAAGAGGCAGGGAAGATGATACAGAGGAAGCCATAAAAGAACGCATGAATTATTATGACAAATGGGTAATGGAGGTTGTGGAGTACTACGACTCTATGGGTAAACTTATAAAAATAAACGGTGAAGGCGCGCCGGAAAAAGTCCACGAGGAAATAATGAGCCACTTGAGTTAAATACTGTTTACTGTTATCTGCTACTTGTTTACTGACCGTATGTCCAAACTAATTAAATCACAAAAAGAAATTGAGGCGATGCGTGAAAGCGGTAGAATTGCAGCTTTAATCTTGAAGCAACTTACTGAAGCCGCAAAACCCGGTGTTACCACATTAGAGCTGGACGCGCTCGCAGAAGAGCTTATTCACCAACACGGTGTAAAGCACGCCTTTAAGGATTACGATGGCTTCCCGGGCGTTTTATGCACCTCTGTGAACGATATAATAGTGCATGGCGTACCTAATGACACGGCTTTAAAAGACGGCGATATAGTTGGCCTTGATTTTGGAGTTATTTTGGACGGTTGGTATTCTGATACGGCGGTAACGGTGGGGGTTGGCGAAATATCGCACGAAGCACGCCGGCTTATGCAGGTTACAAAAAAGGCGCTCCGTCTGGGAATAAAAAAGGCAAAACCCGGAAGCACTACAGGAGATATCGGAAATACAATAGAAAGATATGTAGAGAGTGAGGGCTACTCAATTGTCCGTGATTTAGTAGGTCACGGAGTTGGTAAAAAACTACATGAAGAGCCACAAGTGCCAAACTGGGGAAAGCGCCACACAGGTACTGTATTGGAGGTAGGCATGGTAATTGCAATTGAGCCAATGGTGATTGATGGGCCTTCAAACGCTATTAAACTGGACTCGGATAAATTTAGTTATAAAAGCGCGGACGGCTCTTTAACCGCGCACTTTGAACACACAGTAGCTATAACCGAACAAGGCCCTAAAATACTTACCCAAGTTTAAAAAATCAACTCATCTCTCTGATGCATTTATTTAAAAACGACTCATACTATGAGCCGTTTTTTGCACTTCGCCCACACTTTAAAACGTGATATAATACAAAAAAGATCGCTAAGGTTTGCAATAATATCCCGCTTTTTAAGAAGCTGTTACAAAAAACATATGGCAGAAGAAAAATTACACTTATCAGTTATTATACCGGCTTATAACGAAGCAAAACGTATAGGGGACACACTTTTAGATTTGGACAAGTATCTAAGTGCTCAGGATTATTCGTATGAGATATTGGTTGTGATAGACGGCGCTACGGACAACACCTTTGAGGTGGTGCAGGGACATCAAAAATTAGTTCAGAGTATTAGAATAATAAACAATGAGGAAAATCACGGCAAGGGCTATGTGGTGCGCCAAGGCATGCTTGAAGCTAAAAGCAAATGGCGTTTATTTACTGATGCCGATGGTTCTACGTCAATAGATCACATTGAGAAAATGTGGCCTCTTACAAAAGAAGGTTGCGATGTTGTTATAGGTTCTCGTGACTCTAGAGATGTTAAAGGAGCCGGACAGGATGTTAAACAGTCCTTTTTAAAACAATTTTTGGGCAATGCCGGTAACATATTAATACAGATATTTGCTGTTCCCGGAATATGGGATACACAGAATGGATTTAAAATGTTTTCCGCTGATGCTGCTAAAAAAGTTTTTTCTGTTGCTCGCATAGATCGTTGGGGGTTTGATATAGAGGCATTAGCTTTGTCCCGCAAACTGGGATACAAGATATGCAAAATACCAGTACATTGGAAAAATGACCCGGATTCTCATGTAACTCTTGGCGGTTATTTACATACATTTGTTGAGCTTTTTCAAATACGAATGAATCTAATCCGCAACGTTTATGGCCTCTCTAAAAAGGAATCAAAAAACAAAAAATAACAATATCTCAGAGTTTCGCCGTGATCTGGTTACAGGTGAGTGGATTTTGGTTGCAAAAGGGCGCGCTAAAAGGCCTCATTCAAAAAGAAAAGACAGTGAAGAATTAGATAGCGCTAAAGAATCCTGTCCTTTTGAAGATCCCCAGGCATCAGGCAATGCGCCTCCTGTTTTAGAGTATAAAAAGGGCAAAGAATGGAGCTTGCAGATAATACCAAATAAATATCCCGCGCTCTCCCACTTAGACAGTTGCGGTGAGATAATGCAAAAAGGGGAATACCACGTACGTGAGGGTAGTGGTTATCACGAGGTTGTGATAACAAGGGATCACGATAAGCATATAGCCTTGCTTAACAATAAGGAGGTTTCTGACGTGGTTCGTGCGTATCAGGAAAGATACAAAACATTAAAAAAGGACAAGTGCATAAGGTATGTTTCTATATTTCATAATCACGGAAAAAGTGCCGGAGCTTCTCTTGCGCATCCTCACTCACAGATATTAGCAACTCCTATACTCCCTGTATCTGTTCAAAGATCTTTGCGCGGTTCAAATTTGTATTTTCGCAGAAATAAAAAGTGCGTACATTGCGTTATGATAGATTGGGAAAAAGAGGAAAAAGAACGTGTTGTATTTGAAAACAACGATTTCATAGTTTTTTGCCCCTTTGTTTCAAGAGTCGCATTTGAGGTACGCATTTTTCCAAAGAAACATGAAGCATATTTTGAAAAAACACTTCAGCGAGAGATAAAAAACCTTGCCGAAGCTTTACGTGTTGCTTTGCTGGCTTTGTATGATGAATTAGATAATCCCGATTATAACTTTTTTTTACATACGGCACCCGTTGATGAAAGAAGTTACCCGCACTATCACTGGCACATTGAAATAAGACCTAAATTATTGGGAGCATTGCCCGCGGGATTTGAGCTGGGCACCGGCATAGAAACAACTCCGATAGAGCCCAAAAGTGCCGCAAAATATTTGCGTGAAAAAATTAAATAACTATGGATATTGTAGGCAACATATTAGAGTCAATAGCTGTGTGGGTTATAAGCGTTATAGAGGTTTCGGGATATTTCGGAATAGCGTTTTTGATGGCTCTTGAGGGGTCTTTTGTACCTATACCTTCAGAAATTATACTGCCCTTTTCGGGATATCTGGTACATACAGGCAGATTTTCACTTTTCGCTGTTGCTTTTTGGGGGGCTGTTGGAAACATCATAGGAACAGCTTTTACTTATGTTGTTGCCAGATTCGTCGGCTTGAATTTTTTATACAAGTATGGAAAATATTTTTTGGTTACCAAGAAAGACATAGAAGATGCCTCAAAGTTGTTTAATCGGCATGGTGTAAAAATAATATTCATATCACGCCTTATTCCCGGAATAAGAGGGTTTATACCAATACCCGCGGGCATAGCAAGAATGAAATTTACCCCCTTTGTTCTCTATGTGTTTACGGGCTCATTTATTTACTCCTTAGCTCTTACATACGTTGGAGTACTCACCGGAGAGAACTGGGATACACTTGCGCCATATTTTGAAAAATTCAACTGGGTTATTGTAGCACTTTTCTTTTTAGGTGTTGCCTGGTGGGTAAGGCGGTATATAAAAGGCATTAAGATTGAAAATAATAATAAAAAAGTTAAAAGCTAGTAGCTAATAGCTATAAGCTAAACACTATGATTTATTTAATCGCAAACTGGAAGATGAACCCGACCTCCCAGGCGGAAGCTAAAAAACTTACAAAAGAGGTTGTGAGTGGTCTTGGCAGGCTTAAAAAAAGAACAGGAACAGAAGTTGTGCTGTGCCCTCCTTTTTCTTATCTGCAAATTGTTGGCACAGCGCTTAAGTCCGGTGTAAAGCTTGGCGCTCAAAACACTTACATCAAAGATAGCGGCGCATATACAGGAGAAGTTTCATCAAAAATGTTACAGGATTTAAAGTGCGAGTATGTAATAGTGGGACATTCCGAAAGAAGAAACTACTTCAACGAAGACTCCGAATTAATAAACGGCAAATTAAAATCTGTTTTAAAGCATAAGATTACCCCGGTGCTGGCTGTCGGCGAAAAAGAGGGAGAATCTATATCTGTTATAAAAAAACAGGTAATAGATGCTTTTGAGGGTATTACCCCCGGACAAGTTAAGAAGATGGTTATAGCTTACGAGCCCATATGGGCAATAGGCACAGGAAAGGTGGCATCTACCGACGACGCGATGAGCGCGCGCATCTTTATACAAAAAACATTGAGTGATCTTTATTCAAAAAATACTGCTGAATCCGTCCCTGTAATTTATGGTGGTAGTACAAATAGTAAAAATATCTCCTCCTTTATTATAGATGCGGGCATGATGGGGGCTTTGGTTGGAGGGTCCAGCTTAAATCCCAAAGAATTTATAAAAATGATAGAACAAATTATATGAAGAAATTAAAAGATATAGACATTAAACCCGGAACCCGTGTTTTACTAAGAGCGGATTTTAACGTTGCTATGGACAAGGGAAATATTGAAGATGATTTTCGCATGCGCGCCACACTGCCCACAATAAATTATTTAAGGGAAAGAGGTGCGCGTGTTTTAATATTGGCACACCTGGGAAGGCCGAAGGACGGTTATGAAGAACCTCTTAGCTTAATGCCGATTGCGGAACATTTAGGCACACTTTTAAGTGCGGATATTAAATTTTTTGAGGAAATAGAAATAGCGGAACAGGAATTGCCGAAAATGGAAAATGGAGAAGTGGCTGTTTTAGAAAATCTAAGGTTTGATAAAAGGGAGGAGGAAGGAAGCGAGGAGTTTGCGAAAGAACTCGCCGCCTTAGGCGATGTTTATGTGAATGATGCTTTTGGTGTAATTCACAGAGAGCATGCATCTGTTTATGCCTTGGCTAAACTTCTTCCTCATTCAGCCGGACTGCTTGTTGAAAAAGAAGTGGATATTTTAAGTACAATTCGCAAAGAGCCTGCAAAACCTCTTGTTTTTGTGATGGGAGGTAGCAAGGTTGAAACAAAAATAAAAACACTGTATAAACTTTTTGGTAGCATTGACGATGTGTGTCTTGGGGGGTTAATGTCAAACTCTATCATGAAGCTTAAGGGAATGGAAATTGGAAAATCGATGTATGATAAGGGTATCGACTTGGTATATATAGATGGAATGAACTTGAACGATGAAAAAATTCACCTTCCTTTGGATGTTGTTGTATCAACTGATGCTTCGGGTAAAAATTCTGTTAGGGTAACAGATATAGAACACATTGAAAAAGATGAGATGATATTGGATGCCGGCCCCAGAACAATAGAGTTATTCTCTCAGATAATAAAAAAGGCTGGAACCGTAGTGTGGAATGGACCACTGGGTCTTATAGAGGTTGATAAATTTGCTGAAGGCACGCGCGGGCTTGCACAAGCCATACTTAAAACAGAGGCAAAAGTTGTTGTAGGAGGGGGCGATGTTATGCGTATAATAGATGAGGTTGGCGCTGTTGATAAAATACACCATGCTTCAACCGGAGGCGGGGCCATGCTGGAATATCTTGCAGAGGGAACCTTACCTGCTTTGGAAGTTCTTAAGTAGGCTTTAGGCGTTAGCTTCTTAATTTTTTGGAGAAAAGATAAGAAGAGCTTCTAAGAAGCTAAAAAGCTAATTCTTAAAAAGTTACTTTATCATGAGTCTTTTTAATAAAATATGGAAGTTGCAAGAATCTGCTCCCGCGGAGTTTTTAAATGCGCATCCAAATTATTCACGCACCACAAAACAGCTTTTGTGGAATAGGGATATAAAAAAGGAGGAAGATATAGATAACTTTTTTAATTCTAATTACAACAAAGATGTACATAGCCCTCACACCTTAAAAGATATTGACCGAGCTGTTTCACGGATTAGCAGTGCCTTAGATAAAGGTGAGAGCATCTTAATTTATGGAGATTATGATGCCGATGGGGTTTGTGGAACAGCTTTGTTAAGAGAAGTTTTTAATGAGTTGGGGGCTAAAAAATTATCAACATACATACCTCATCGGGAGGATGAGGGTTACGGGCTTAACACACCCTCTATAAAGGATTTTATAAAAGAGGGTATTAATCTTATAGTTACCGTAGATTGCGGATCAAGCAACATAGAGGAAATAGAGTTTGCTAACAGTAGCGGTATAGATGTTGTAGTAATAGACCATCATCAGATTACTCGAGATGATAACCCTGCCTTCGCGCATGTGAACCCTCACCAGGAGGATGACAAGTACCCTTTTAAGGATCTTTGCGGGACAGGGGTAGCGTTTAAAGTATGCACCGCTCTTTTGGATTTTCGCCGCAAGAAGGGTGCCAAGGCGCCCATGGAAGGGTGGGAGAAGTGGCTTTTAGATTTGGTCGCGCTTGCAACAGTTACAGACGTCATGCCGCTCAAGGGAGAGAACAGGACGTTAGTAAAATACGGTCTTTATGTTCTTGCCCAAACACGCCGACCCGGCCTACAGGCGCTTTTAGAAAAAGCCCGTGTAAATGCAACATATGAAGATGGAGATATTTCCACCAACCTGGACGGATTTACCTTAGGTTTCATTTTGGGTCCGCGTATAAACGCCGCCGGAAGAATGGAACACGCTAATTTGGCATTAGATCTTTTGAATGCGAAAACAAAAAAAGAAGCGGATGTTTTGGCGCATATTTTAGATACAAAAAATAAAGAGCGCCAAAAACTTGTAGAAGACATTATTAACGAGATAGACCACAAGCAACTGGAAAGTTCAAATGTTATTTTCGCCGGTACCCATGACTGGCCGATAGGTGTCGCGGGTATTGTAGCGGGACGCCTTACGCAAGCATATAATAAGCCGGCCTTTATATACCAGAAGAAAGGAAACAAGCTCATCGGATCTGTTAGAGGTCCTGAGCATTTAAATATAGTAGAAATATTGCAGGGATGTGAAGATTTTCTTGATAAATTCGGAGGTCACAGGCAGGCAGCCGGCTTCACAGCTTTAGTTGAACATGAGGATAATCTTTTACGTAGCTTAAAGACCCAGGTGGCCCTGGCGATGGGAGAAATGTCTAAAGAGGAGGTATCGCCACGGGTTGTTGTTGATTCGGAAATAAGCGCTGAAGAAATAAACTGGAATTTGTATGATGAACTTGAAAAATTTGATCCATATGGAGAGAGTAACCCCAAGCCGGTTTTTTTATTACGCGGAGTTATAATAAGAAAACCCAGCATGGTGGGAGATGCCAAGAATCATTTCAAGTGTCTTATTGAAACATCATCAGGACGGACACTAAAAGCCATAGGATTTCGTTTCCCCCCCGAGGTAGCTCACACAGGGGATGGCTCACCTGCCGATATTCTTTTTGAGTTAGATAAAAATGAGTGGAACGGAACTCGTGAATTAGATCTCAAGCTTGTAGATGTCAGTGCAAAATATTTGTTGTAGAAAATTGACAAATATTCATAGAAAGTTTATAATAGGTATATATAATGTAATTGGAAGTAGAAAGTAACAATTTTTTATTTATGAGCACAAACCAACTACAACAATTATCAACACACCTGCAAGTTTTAGGATTGCAGGAAAAAGAAGCAAAGGTTTACGTTGCCTCCTCTTTTTTAGGCCCTTCTCCAGTACAACAGATTGCCAAGCAGGCAGGCATAAATAGGCCCACAGCTTATGTTATACTTGAGCAACTCGCTGAAAAGGGGCTGGTAAGTGAATCGACAGAAGAAAAGAAGGCAGTATATGTTCCCGAACCACCCGAAGCTCTTGAGCGGTGGCTTGAAAAACAGGAGAAAGAGCTTGAATTTAAAAAAAGAGAGCTGAAAGAGATGATTCCAAAACTTAAAAATACTCACAGAGAAAACATACCGGATGCGCCTCAAGTAAGGTTTTACAGGGGCTTGGACGGCATCAATGCCGTGTTGGCGGAATCTTTTAGAAAAGCTAAATCCAAGTCCGAGGTTTATGGCTTTACCAATATTGACCGGGTGCAAAAAATATTTCCTAAGTATTTTACTCAGGCCCCCAGTAAGAGAGTAAAAAAGAGTATATCAAGCAAGGTTTTGTACTGGTCTACAAAAACAGATGAGCCTTCGGATGAAAAATTACTTCGCACTACCCAAAAAATAGATGCGCCCCCAAAGGCCGATATTACTTTGTTTGAAGATCGCGCTACGCTTCTTACTTATAACGATAAGGATTCAGTAGGTATTGTTATAGAAAGCAAGGATATAGTAGGGGCTTTACGCCAGGTTTTTGAGCTCGCGTGGAAAAATCAAGATACTAAAGAAGGTGAAGATAAATAATTTGTCACCACAACTTGACAAATTAGGCAATATCTGCTAATATATACGCGACTGTAGCGAAATCAAGGAGGTGTGGTCAATGAAAACATGTAAAGTTTTCCGAAAAATTAGAACACCAAATTCCTCCTTCATGCTACAGTCCCAGTAGCATGAAAGGAGAAAAAGATGGGTGGACACTGATATAAAAATCCACGCACAACATCATCAGCTATAGTTAGTTCCTCTCTAAAAGTTTAGTGAAACACCCCTTTTGCCATGTTGTATTTATTACATGCCGGCTGAGGGGTTTTTGTTTTTTAGTGATATTTATTTTCTAAGTATAAAAAATATTACTATGTACTAAATTTGTAACAAAAAATACACAAAAAATACGCTGAAGTACAAGTAAATTGGTTGATTGTTTAAAAATTTGTAAAAAATATTTGACACTTTTTTAAAAGTATGCTAACATGTTGCCAATCAGGTTAATATCCCAATAACTTGATTAGCCCTTTTTATGAGGGACGGGATTCGAACCTGCTCTCTACAATTAAAAGTTGCAGAGAGCATATGGCCATTTCGGTTTTCCGGAGTTGCTACGCCACGAGGCATGCTTGGGAACAAGTGTCTTGCGAAACAAAAGGAGAGAGAAAGCGACACGCCAAAAAGTAATACAAAAGGACGTTCAGTCGTTTTCCAAGTTTCATACAAGACACAAAGGCTTGTTGGAAAAGTTGCTTGTCCGACAGGCCCTCAAACATCCGCAGCGGAGGAAGTATTAAGGAGAGAGACAATTTTCATATTAGTTTTTTTGTACTTCCTTCGCATCGGCTGTTTGAAGCCAATTATAAGGTTCTTTAGTTAGAGGAAGCGACCCCTCACATGCAATGCATGTGAGGGGTAAGCGAAACGCGAGAGTCGCTTAATAATTCCTCTGGGTAGTATCGCCCATTTTATCAAAAAATGGCCTCCTCGCTTCCATCCCTTCACGGTTTTATGTGAGAGACGATTAAAAGCGATACAAACAACAACACTAAATTTAGAGTATATAGATAAGGGTTGCTATTATTTTTGAAAGTTATTTACAAAAAATAAGAAACATGTTATAGTTGTAAAACATTTTTGCACCGCTCTCTCAGCAATTCAGCTGAAGTTGGATTTTTGAGAGAGTGGTTAAAGTAGGAAAACCCGGGTGTGAGCGTGTATGTGAGGGTTCCGTCCGAAAGGACAGGATAAACAAGACACGTAGTCGCGATATAATGCGCACCCAAAGCTTTAGTCACTTTTTCCTGCAAAAGGAAAAGTAAGGGATGCGGATCCTTGAGCAGAAACCTTCGGGAGCTGAGGCTTTATGAGAAGAGAGATAGCCGACTCTTCACCCAAAGTGGAACCTGCCAATCTGTATCTTGTATGTATAAGATACAGAGAACTTTCCTTTCCCGATTTCTGGCGGTTCGGGGTAAGCCCTCCATAGAGGGAAACAAAATCGCCATCCATTTAACGCAGCACTTATCGCGTACGCGATAAGTGCTGCTACTCTCAACCTCAAACAAGAAGAAAGGAGGTGAGGAATATGAGTACATTAATACTCACGGTTGATGATCTAACCGATGAGATTGTTGAAAGAGCAATTTCCGCGGGGTTAGTTAATGAGGAATCTGTAGTGCCAAATGTGGCGATAAAAGATATCTCAGTTAATGAAGAGATTGTTGATCAAATTAACACAACGCTCAAAAGTGCTTTAAGCTTTCTTGAGCTTATAAAAAAGGTCCGTTAAAGGACCAAAGGGTTAGCACCTTATATTTTCTGCTCTTATGGACAGTACCTAACGACGCAAGAGCAGCCGACCCTTTTGTTTTTCATTGTTGGAAAATAAAAGGGTCGGAGTGTTGCCCCTAATTGGGGCCCTTCGGCAAGTACTCTTCTTTAGGGAGAAGGGTCCGGTTTTTGAGGAGATCGCGTTATGCGGTTTCCCTAAACCGCATAACGTCTCTAGGTTTACCGAAACTAAACCTAATTCACCCCCCGGGGAGAGACCCGCGCGTAGACGCGGATAAGTCTCTCCCCGGCATTAAGTCCTTTCAGTTAGACCCGATGTACTATTTGTCTGCGTGCGAATGCACAGATAGAAGCACTCGGGTTTTTTTCTTTTTAACACGGCTGGCGTGTTAAAACCTGTGACAAGGTTTAAATAACCTATTAGTAAAAAGACGGTCGTCGCTTAGCTAGTAGGTTATTTGAAGGGTTAAAAGCTCAGGGTGAATAAATGATACAATATAAACAATGGCAAAGAACTCAAAGAAAAAAATTGAAATTTACACAGACGGAGGAGCGCGCGGAAATCCGGGCCCCGCGGCTTTGGGTGTTGTAATTGGTGCCCCTTTGAACAAGAGCTACTCAGAGTTTTTGGGTAAAAAAACCAATAATGAGGCCGAGTATGAGGCAGTTGCCTTTGCTTTAAAAAAACTAAAGTCTCTTTTGGGCAAGGACAATGTAAAAGACCTGGAAGTTGAAGTTTTTATGGATTCGGACTTGGCAGTAAACCAGCTTAATCATAAATATAAAGTTGAAAGCGAAAACATTATTCCTATATTTATAAAAATCCATAATTTGCGTCTGGATTATGGAAAAGTTCACTTTACTCACGTTCCCAGAGAGAAAAATAAAGACGCGGATAAGATGGTAAATATAGAGTTGGACAAACAAGCGGGAGGCAGTAGTTTATTTTGACATTAAAATAAAAGAACTGTATAAATACACATAGCAAGCGCTGGCGATTAAAAGAAGGTGGAGTCTAATGGACTGTGGGGAAATAAAGGAAGAGCTTGCCTCGTTCTTTCAAAGGGAGTGCAAAGAAATAGGTTTAACTGATAATTTTGTCACAGGTCATAAGGTGGGGAGAACTTTTTGGACTTGGAATATCGCAGATACATCTGATTCTGTACGTAGGATAGTTGAGGTAGGTATTTACCCCGATAAAGCCATTGAGGTTTTAGCAAAAGTATTATCTGCATCCTTTAAGGAAAGATATAGGTCAAATGAGAAAGTTATAGGTGTTTTAAAACTCACTGAAAAATTGGATACAGTTTGGCTTCAAGATGCTCTGCATAGAGCGGGTAAGTTTGCTCGAAATAACGACCTTTTAGAAATTTCTATAAGTGATGCCATGCCCGGCACATATAGGGACGTACTTTAAACAGTTTAAAACCCTGCAAAACGCGGGGTTTTTTGTATATCAAAAACCGCTCCTTTTGGGAACGGTTTTTGATATACTTCGAGCACTATAAGCCGAATTCTGTCCTCCTGAAAATTCAAGATGGAGAGTCATTTATCTGGATGCCATGTTGCCATAACACCTCAAGCGGCACTCCCCGTTAAAACGGGGCACGGCCTTGCACCGGGTGGGGTTTACCACTCCTATATGTCGCCATATCGGAGATCCGCCTTAGGCGGAACTTTTCACCTTTTACCAATGCAAGCATTGGTTAGTATAGTCTCTGTGGCACTTTCCCTACCCCTCACATGGATCGCCAAACACGAAATATATTTTTTAAATCAACAATTCATGTTCGATGAACCATGTGAGGGGCGGTTGGTGTTACCAACCACCCACTTCCTCCGACATATGCCGGAGGGGTGTTCGGACTTTCCTCCCTTCGCTAAAGCTTCGGGAGGTAAACCTCCTTGGACAAAAACGAAGAGCGACCCTCTGTACCCGAAAGTTCAATTATTATACACTGTTTTTAAGATTGTGTAAAGTTGAGTTAATGGTTTTTTCGGTATATTATCAAGACTGTATAACACTTTGTATATAATTGTAATTTCAGCTATGCGTAGAAACGATCTCGTTTACAATATTTTTCTGGTTCCTCTGGATTTTTTGATGCTTATTGGCGCGGTCTTTGCGGCGTATTTTTTGCGCTTGAGTCCTTTTATAATAGATATTCGTCCAGTGCTTTTTAATTTGACTCCCGGTCGCGTTTTTACGCTTACAGCGGCAGTTGCACTGTTTCTGATATTTTTGTTTGCTTTTAGCGGTTTATATCATATACGTAGAACAACATCTTTACTTGCTGAAGTTATAAAAGTCATTGTAGCAACATCTGCCGGGGTGGCAATTATAATTATATATATGTTTTTTCAGCGTGAATGGTTTGACTCGCGGTTTATCTTGCTTGCCGCCTGGGTATTTGCCGCTTTGTTTGTGAGTTTTGGAAGAATAGGAATGCGTTTTATTCGCAGGTTCGTTTTATACAAAAATGGCTTAGGCATTGAAAAAGTGCTGGTCTTTGGCGGGGGTGATAAGGTTTCTTTAATAAAAGAACAGGCAGCGCAAAATAAAACCCTGGGCTTAAAGCTGTTGAAGGTACTGGATTATCCTGATTTAGAGCTTATAAAAAAATTTCATAAAGAGGAGAGGATTCAGAGAGTTTTAGCCGCAGACATTGATTTTGACAGGCTTGAAATAATGAAAGTTGTAAATTTTTGCGAAGAGAATGGAATTCAGTTTTCTTATGTTCCCGATATGCTTGGTTCAATAGTTGCTGAAATGTCCCTGGACATTATGGAAGGCATACCTGTGGTTTCTATAAAACCAAGTCCTCTTGACGGGTGGGCTAAGGTTTTAAAACGCAGTGTCGATGTTATACTTTCAGTAATTGGCATTGTCTTGTTTTTCCCGCTTTTTCTTATTTTTGCGTTTTTAATAAAATGGGAAACAGAAGGTCCTGTTTTAGTAAAGTTAAAACGCGTAAGTAACGGAAAGGAGTTCGGGTTGTACAAGTTTCGCTCAATGATAAAAGACGCGGATAAACAGAAAGATAAACTTCAACAGTTGAACGAGAGAGGCGACGGTCCGCTTTTTAAAATAGCTAACGATCCGAGAATTACAAAGGTGGGTAAATTTATGCGCGCGCGCAGGTTAGACGAGATACCACAACTTATAAATGTTCTTAGCGGTGACATGAGTCTGGTTGGTCCGCGTCCCCACGAACCGGCTGAGATTGAACAGTATAAGGATTATCACAAGAAGGTTTTGGCTATTAAGAGCGGGGTTACAGGGATGGCGCAAGTAAGCGGGGCGAGCGATCTGCCTTTTGACGAGGAGGTAAAGCTGGATAGGTACTATGTTGAAAATTGGTCGCTAAAACTGGATATTATAATTATGTTTAAAACAGTTAAATTATTATTATTTGATAACAGCGGAATATAAATAAAATTTTCAGATTTTGACTTAGTTCTAGGAAGCGCTGAGGAAGCGGAATAAGCGGTACTGACAGCGAAGCGTGTACCGTGTTGAGCACCGCAGGTGCTGACAACGAAATAAGTCAAAAGATAAATTTCTTATGAGAGTAGCATTAGTCCATGATTACTTAGTCCAATATGGAGGAGCCGAACGCGTGCTTACTGAATTTGCGAATATGTTCCCCAATGCTCCAATATATACGCTTGTTTATGATGCCGATGCCACAGGACATGTGTTTGAAGGAAGAGATGTGAGAACCTCGTTTTTACAGAGAATACCCAATTCGCGAATGCACTATAAGTTGTTTCCCCTGTTAATGCCACTTGCAATTGAGAGCTTTGATCTTACAGAGTACGATTTAGTACTCTCAAGTTCTGCCTCGTTTGCTAAAGGAGTAGTGATGCGGGGTGATGGAATGCATGTGTGTTATTGTCATACGCCTATGCGTTACGCATGGTTTGATTATAAAAAAATAGCGGGGGACTCTATTTATCCTTCAGCGGTAGCGAAGCTTATACCGTTTGCGATGCCATATATGCGGTTTTGGGACAGAAACAGCGCGCAACGTCCGGACTATTTTATATCTAATTCAAGTTTTATACAAAAAAAGATAAAAAAATATTATAATCGTGATTCCCGCGTTATTTACCCACCTCTTAATCATGGCCGTTTTGGGATAGATACGCCTAAAGATTATTTTCTGCTTATCGGACGTATGGTTCCTTATAAAAGGTTTGATATTGCGATTAAGGCATTCAATGAGTTAAAGCTTCCGCTTAAAATAATAGGGGAAGGTACTGAATATGAAAATCTTAAAAAAATAGCCGGACCAACAGTAGAGTTTATGGGTTTGGTGCCCGAAAGTGATCTTTCTAAGTATTACGCGCAAGCCAGGGCTCTTATATTTCCACAGGAAGAAGACTTTGGAATCACCGCATTAGAAAGCATGGCATCGGGAAGGCCTGTTATAGCTTATGAAAAAGGAGGTGCTCTTGAAAGTATAGAGAACAGAAAGACAGGCATACTATTTAAAGAACAAAGCGTCAGCTCTCTTGTAGGTGCTGTTAAGGAGTTTCAGGAAATGGACTTTGATCCGCGTTACATACGAGATAGTGTTGAAAAGTTTGACAAACTTCACTTCCGCCGCAATGTGGCCACTTTTTTAGAAGAGAAGTGGAGAGAATCTCACAAGCTAATTTTGTCGTAATAAAATGAAGATAGGCATAGACATCAGAGCTCTTAACACATCCTCTTATGGCGGTGTAAGTGAATATATCCGGAATCTGCTTCCGGCTCTTTTTTTGGAAGGTGGCAATCGTCACTCATTTCACCTTTTTACTAATTCGCGCAAAAATCCTCAGGATTACAGCGATTTTTTAAGCTTTAATAATGTTACTCTTCATGAATTTAGATATCCTAATAAGTTTTTTACTTTTTCTTGCCGTTATCTAAATAGACCATACTTGGATAAATTAGTGGGTGGGGTCGATGTGTTTTTTAGTCCACACTTTCTTCCGGCACCCGTTTCTCCCGGCACAAAAAGAGTAACTACATTTCACGATTTAAGTTTTGAATACTTTCCCGAATATTTTGATAGGCGACGCAGGTTGTGGCATAAATATATGTCGCCTGCCACGCAGGCAAAGATGTCAGATAAGCTGATAGCTGTGTCACACTCAACTAAAAATGACATAGTTAATATTTATGGTATTCCTAAAGAAAAAATAAATGTTGTCTATCTTGGAATATGCGACTCGATAACGAATCCACCTGCTTCTAATTGGAACAGCGTAAAGCGTAAATACAAAATACAGGAAGATTATATTTTAAGCTTAAGCACAATAGAGCCCAGAAAAAATATAGTGGCTCTCATAAGGGCCTTCAACGATATTCACGAAGATAAGAAGTTCAAAAACCTGCATCTGGTTATAGCGGGAGCAAAAGGATGGGAGTATAAAAATATCTTAAAAGAGGCAAGTAACTCCCCTCATGTAAATAAGATAATTTTTACAGGTCCCGTGAAAGAGGATGAAAAATCTATTTTGTATAAAAAAGCAAAGGTATTTATATACCCAAGCCTGTATGAAGGCTTTGGCTTCCCGCCTCTTGAGGCAATGTACAGCGGTACGCCGACAATTGCGTCTTTTGTAACATCCCTGCCGGAGGTTACAGGCGGAGCTGCTATTTTAATAAATCCGTATATTCCAAAAGATATATCAAGAGCGTTAAAAGAGATTTTGCTCGATAAAGGATTTGCGGAATATCTTTCAATAGAAGGTAAAAAGCGTGCTGAGAGATTTTCATGGGAAAAAACCGCAAAGGAAACACTTAGGGTCTTAATAGAGGAATAAAGTATTTTTATTTAAGTTTAACTGTGTTTTGTGGATATAGGCATAATAAACATTAATAAATATTAGCTTTTCAAACTCGTTTGTAGTATGTCTAATATGCTATAATTGAAGGTAACGAGAGAAAGAATTTAAGAGATGCAGGTTATGTAAACATATAGATACTTATAGATAATGGCGCACAGTTTTAATCGACAAGATAAAAACCTCAAAAAGACCCGTAAGGATGGGGAAAATTGGCGTACCTTAATGGATTACGATACCGTGGATTTGAGAAAAATAAAGGAATCTCGTGATGTTAAAAAAACTAAGCCCAAGGTAACAAAAATAATGAGGGATATAGGTTCTTATTCTGAGCCGCGCTCTTTATACCCCGATGTTAGACTTGCAGATATGCAAACACCACTCTCGCCAAAGGAAAGTGGTGTTAATTTGACAGAGCAGGAATTTTCAAATTATATAAAAGAGGTAGAAGCGTTGAAGCCTTTCAGTCGCATAGCAGAAACTCGTGAAGAAAATCTTTCCAAGGAGGTTCTCGCAGATGAACTTTCCCAAATAGACAATAAAGATCTTTTAATAAAAGAAAGCATTATTAAAACAGCGATGCGGGGTGAAGGCGCAATAGAATTAGAAGCGGAATCGGACAATCTTAAAAAAAGCAATTTTCAGTTTATTCCCCGGGAAGAATCCGAAGCTGAAGAAATTGCAGAAGATGTTAAGTCTGACGGGCGTGGGAATGAGGACGATGTTTCGCCCTTTGATTTTAAAAAAGCCGAAGATGGCTTATCGCAAAAGGATGAAGTTTCTGAACCCGAACCCGAACTCGAAGAGCTCCAGTATTTGAAAGAAGAATCCAAACCTAAAATTAAAAAAGAACTTTCGGTAAGCAAGAAAAAAGAAAAAGAGCTTAAAAAAAAGGTTCTTTTGGGTGGAGACAAAAAGAAAAGGCGTTTTGGTAAAAAAGTACTTACAACCTCCTTGGTTGTGAGTCTTGCTGTGGGTGGCTTAATGTCCCAGAAAATGTTTTCTCTTAAAGTGCAGGGACAAGAGCACGCGGAAAGAGCATACGCTTATATGCAGGCGGGGCAGGATGCTCTGTCTGTTTTTGATACTAAAACAGCGGAAGAGAATTTTTTAAAAGCCAAAGAAGAGTTTGAGGAAATAGAACAAAAGTTCAGGTTTTTTGGTCGAGATGTTGTGAATCTTTCAGCAAGTCTTCCTGTGCAGTCTGAACTTACCTCTGTTGCGCATCTTGTTCGGGCAGGGAAGTTGTATTCCTTGGCGGGTTACGAGGCATCCCATGCTTTGAGTTCTCTTTCTAATGCTAATTATTCTATTGATGCCGGCGATAACTCTAATTATTTTACTGACAGCTTAGTAGTTGCAGCACTCGGACTTAAAGAGGCGGGAGAGTATCTTAAGGAAGCTAATATGGAGGTATCTCATGTAAGACCTCAGGACATACCCAATGAATTTGAAAAAGATATCCGGCAGCTCCAGTCTAAGGCTGGTGAGATAGAGGCGCTTTTTGAAGAAACTTTGTCTTCACTCGACATATTACTTGCATTTCTTGGACACGAAAGCCAAAAAAATTATCTCCTGACTTTTCAGAATAATTCTGAGTTGCGCGCAACAGGAGGCTTTATAGGAACTTACGGAATATTATCGGTAAACAAAGGAAACATAAAAGAACTTTTTATAGATGGAATTTATAATCCCGACGGGCAACTAAAGGTTAATGAGTTTTTTGTTGTGCCTCCCGATCCTCTACAATATGTAACTCCTTACTGGGGCACAAGGGATGCCAACTGGTTTTTTGACTTCCCAACTTCAGCTGAAAAGATAATTTGGTTTTATCAAAAAACTGGAGGACCCCCTCCAGGTGAGACAAGTTTCAGTGCTGACTTTGATGTTCACGGTGTTATAGCTTTAAACACGAATATTTTAACAAAACTTCTTAAGTTGTCCGGACCCATAGAGATGGAAGCTTACGGAACAACTTTAACAAGTGAAAATTGGCTTGAACTGGTACAGAAAGAGGTCGAACAAGATTATGATAAGGAGCTAAATCGTCCCAAGCAGATTTTAGCTGATATGACCCCGATACTAATGGAAAGGCTGGGTGCTCATGATAAAAAAATAGATCTCATAAACATATTTATAGAATCTCTTGAAAGAAAGGATATTTTAGTATATTCTCGCGATGAAAGGGTAAATAATTTTTTGGCAGAGCAGAACTGGGATGGTGCTATTTTGTCTTCAAGCAATGGTGAAAACAACGTGATAGAGGATTATCTTGCTGTTGTTATGAGCAATATTGGCGGATGGAAGACTGATATTTATACAGATACGGAAGTAGATACAGTTACTAAGATATCAGAATCGGGGGACATTATACGCACTGTGCTTATCTCCAGAAAACATAATGGTGGTTCTGCGCCGTATATGTGGTACAACAAGCCGAATCACGGATATGTGCGCGTCTACGCGCCGGAAGGTTCAGAATTTATATCCGCAGAAGGATTTCAACAAGCGCCGCGGTATATAGAAACTGATTATGAAGGAGAAGGATATATAAAAGACCCACTGGTAACATCTATAAATAGCACCGCGTGGACAGCAGATGATGGTACGGATATATTTGAAGAATCCGGAAAAACAGTTTTTGGCAACTGGCTTTGGATACCTGCAGGAGAAAGAGTATTTGCTACTGTTACGTACAAATTGCCGTTTAAAATAGAAAAAGATACAGATGGATATGAGCTCTATATTCAAAAACAGAGCGGGTTGGATATAAAATATTCAGGTTCAATTGAGGAGTTTGACAGCGCTCTTGATTTGGACTCTTGTGGCAGGGATGAGGAAAGCTTTGGTGGTGCACAGTTTAAATTTATTCAGGATTCAGACACTGTGATAAGGTGCGAGCTCGTGCGTTAGCATTGTCGCACATTTGATAATGATAAAAAATCTCAATAAGTCTACAAACTCAGTGCCGGTGGCGGCACTTATACTTGGTGGCTCAGTTTTAGTAAGCCGTCTTTTGGGTTTGGTTAGAGACAGGATTCTCGCCGGTCTTTTTGGTGCCGGAATAGAATTAGATGTATATTTTGCCGCTTTTCGCGTGCCCGATCTGGTTTATAACATAATAATAGGGGGCGCTGTTAGCTCAGCTTTTATACCGGTATTTATAAGTTACCTTTCTAAAAATAAAAATGAAGCATGGGAGGTAGCGAGATCTTTTTTCTACATGGCGACAGTCGGCCTCTTGGTCGTGTGCGCCCTGTTGTATGTTTTAATGCCCTTTTTAATACCGTTGGTAGTTCCCGGGTTTGACGACGAAAGCAAAAGTATTGCTGTTACAATGAGTCGCATAATGTTGCTGAGTCCTCTTTTTCTTGGATTAAGCGCCATATTCTCCGGTATTTTGCACTCATTCAGGAAATTTTTTATATACTCTTTAGCCCCTATTTTTTATAATGTGGGCATAATTATCGGTGCGCTGTGGTTTACAGATTTTGCAGGCGTTAAAGGTCTTGCGTGGGGAGTAGCTCTTGGTGCCGTCCTGCACATGGTGGTACAGGCGCCGAGTAGTTTTAGCGCGGGATTTAGACTGCCGGGATTAAAAAATATATATCATCCGGCCATAAAGCGCATACTACGCCTTATGGGTCCTCGTGCGCTTGGTCTTGCCGCTTATCAGATTAATCTTTGGGTGATAACCATAATAGCTTCAACTCTGGCTGTGGGTTCTTTGGCAATATTTACACTTGCAAATAATATACAGTACCTGCCCATAGGAATTATTGGAACATCTTTTGCTACAGCGGTATTTCCTAATTTGTCTCAATCTTTTTCACGTAAAGATGAAAAGAGCTATCTCATGGAGATTTCACGCACGTTGAGAAGCGTCTTCTTTTTAGTTTTTCCCCTTAGCGTTATGTTCTTTATTTTTCGCGCGCAGATAGTTCGTATAATTCTTGGAACAGGTCAATTTAGCTGGGAAGATACACGCCTTACCGCCGCGGCATTGGGTGCTTTTAGTCTGGGTATTTCCGCGTACGCTCTGGCACCGATAATTTCTAAGGCATTTTACGCGCGGGAAAATACAAAAACGCCTGTTTTAGCAAATACGGCAGGTATAGTTATAAATATTATTCTTAGCGTACTGCTTATATTTTTTATATTTCCGGCTGATGGAACATTAAACATGATAGGGTCTTTTTTAAAGATAGATGATCTTCCGGAGATAGCCGTAATAGGACTGCCCATAGCCTTTTCAATTTCGGGAATTTTCTCTCTCATCTTTCTTCTTGTAGCTTTTTTTAGAGAGGATAGAAATTTTTCAATTGTCAGAGATTTAAAAGAAGCATTTACACGCACTCTTTTTGCCGGGTTTATATCGGGCGGAATTGGGTGGATGGTTTTGAAGCTTTTTGGAATATTTAATCCCATAAACACTTTTATAATGATATTTATTCAGACAGCTGTTTCTGCTGTTGTAGCCATTGCGGTGTATGTTTTTATTGCCTACTTTTTCAAATATGATGAATTTTCTCTTTTGCGCTCATTTATGAACGCAAAGTTTAAGCGTTCTAAATTACCTCAGTCAGGTCCTCTGGACCAGATGAATGACCTTTCTCATCCGGAATAAAGTACAAGTCCATTGCAAGCGACTGCTTTACCTGTTAGAATCTTGGCAGATGGCATGCTAATTTAAAACCTTTGTATTTATGAAAAAGATAAGAAATTTCGTAATAATAGCCCATATTGACCACGGAAAATCCACACTGGCGGATAGGTTTTTAGAATTGACGCACGCGGTAGAAAAAAGAAAAATGCAGGAACAGTATTTAGATCAGATGGAACTTGAGCGCGAGCGCGGGATAACAATAAAGATGCAGCCGGTTACAATGGCGTACAGCGTGGACGGTGAATCATATACTCTTAATCTTATAGATACACCGGGACATGTGGATTTTTCTTATGAAGTTTCCCGCTCTCTTGCCGCGGTTGAAGGAGCTATATTGCTGGTAGATGCCACAAAAGGCATACAGGCGCAAACAGTAGCGCATCTTACAACCGCTATTGAACAGAAGTTAAAAATAATCCCCGTAATAAATAAAATAGATCTTCCCCAGTCCGAACCCGACGTCGCAGAAGAAGAGATATTGAATTTGCTTTTGTCTCTTGATTATGACATCGGAGATGTGCATAGGATATCCGCAAAAACAGGGGAAGGCATAAAGGAGCTTCTTGATGATGTTGTAAGACAGGTTCCCGCACCTGAGCAAAAAACAGAAGCCCCTCTTAGAGCGCTTATTTTTGATTCAATGTACGACGACTACCAGGGAGTAATATCTCACGTGCGAATAGTTGAGGGAAAGATAAAGCCCGGAGATGACATATTTTTTATGGCATCAAAAGAAAAAAGCGAGAGCAAAGAGGTTGGCATATTTTCTCCTCAGCGCATACAAAAGGACGGGCTTCAGGCAGGGGATATCGGATACATAGTTGGAGGGATAAAAGATATAGAACTCGCAGGCATAGGAGATACTATAACACTGGCTAATAATAAGTCTGAAAGTTCAATACCCGGGTACAGGCAGCCTCAGGCGGTTGTTTTTTCAACTATTTTTACAAAAGAAGACAGCAACTACGAGGATTTAAGGGATGCCTTGGAAAAACTTAAATTGAGCGATGCAGCTCTGTATTTTGAACCCGAAAGCTCTCCGGTTCTTGGACGCGGTTTTAAAACAGGGTTTTTGGGCATGCTTCATATGGAGATAATTTTAGAACGCATGCGTCGTGAGTATGGTCTTGAACTTGTAGTTACATCTCCATCAGTAGCTTATAATGTGGCAATGAAATCCGGAGAGACTATCACTGTTTTTACTCCGTCTCAGTATCCTGATCCTTCAATCATTGAGGGTGCACAAGAGCCCTGGGTGTTTTTGCGCATCATTGTGCAACCTGAATATATGAATAATGTAATGAATCTTCTCAAAACCATTCGCGGACTTTACAAAGATACAGAGTATATAGGAAGTGATAGAATACGTATAAATTACGAAGCGCCTTTGGCTGATATAATTTCCGATTTTTATGACAATTTAAAGAATACAACCTCCGGCTACGGCTCTATGTCGTATGAGATAACGGGATACAGGCCTGTTGATATTGTAAAATTGGATATATTACTTGCCGGCGAACCTGTAGCCGCGCTTGCGCGCATGGTTCCCAAAGATTATGCAGAAAAAGAAGGAAGGAAGCTTGCGGAAAAAATAAAAAATGTTTTACCTGCAGAGCAGTTTGCGGTAGCAATTCAGGCCGCTGTTGGTGGCAAAATTGTAGCACGCGAAACTCGTAGCGCCATGCGCAAAGATGTAACAGCGGGACTGTATGGCGGGGATTATACAAGAAAACGAAAACAGCTTGAAAAACAGAAAAAGGGAAAAAAGCGTTTGAAGGAACAGGGCAAGGTTGATCTGGATACGGATACTTTGATGAAGATATTTCAATAAAAAAAGGGCTCGCGTTGCGAGCCCTTTTTTTATTGTTTGTGGTATTATGAAAATGCAGGCGCTACAAGGAAAAGTATCATTCCTGCCGCTGCAAAAATAACCATAAGAGTCTGTCCTATTTTTACAACCTTTTTCTTTTTATTGGAATTTAATAACATATGGTTAATAGTATATAACTTTTAGTAATTTTTTTCAACTGTAATGAAGACTTTTTTTTATAAATTTATTTTACCCCCCACGCTCCTGGTACTTATTGGTGTTTTGGCTGTAGGTGTTTTCAATCAGGCAAAAAAAAATTATAACCTTCACGCGCAAATAAGTAAATTAGAGACCAATATAGAAAGTGTTGAAAAACAAAACGAAGATTTACAAAAGGCAATTGAAAACTTTCAGGATCCCTCAACAATAGATAGGGAAGCCCGAAGACGTCTAAACCTTAAAAAAGATGGAGAAGAAGTTGTAATCATCTTGCCTCCGGGCGGCGAAGATAAAAATATCATAGAGGAGCAATCCCCTGAAACCGGGGATAAAGCGAGCTCTTTTTGGCACAAGATAATAAGTTGGTTTGAGTAACTAAAAACGCGCATAGAGCGCGTTTTTAGTTACTGGTAATTTACTGCTTCAATAAAATACTAAATGTTTATCTGCCATGCCCAGAAGTATTCAAATTGAATTTCTTCACCTAACGGATAGCTTGTGCGTAATTTTTCTTTTATCTCATCAGTAGCACTAAGAGGCACAAATATAGTTTGCCCTTCAATTATAGCGGGTAGCTGATTTTCGCGTATGTATTTTGTACTCTGTATAGGTATCTCAGATCCATAGAAAGAATAGTCCAGAGTAGACTGTTTGGTGCGCTGTACAAACAATGTGGTTTGCGCGGACATGGGGAGTCGTAGTAATTCTTTATCTCTGGGGCAATCCAGACAGTCAGGAAAAAGTGCCAACGCTCCCTCTGTGGCAAGTTCTTGCGGATAAGTTACATCTATTCCACCCCCGTTTACTATAAGATACTTTTGTACATCCAGAGGTTGGCTATTAAAATATTTTCCTATCTCCACATATCCTTTACTAAATGCGTGTTCTGTTTCAGTGTTTTTACCCCAGTCAATAAAATAGTTCCGGTACTGGAATGATGCTATTACAAGTATCATTACTACTGCTGTCCCTAAGGCAAAAGGCCATATCTCTGCTCTGTGGTGAGTGTGCGGAAACATTATTCGTAAAAAATAAAGAAAACCAAAAGCGGCGTAAACAAAAACAAAAGGCATCATGCCTATTACGCGCAGGGCGTGCGGTACTCCTTCCGCGGTAAGGGCTCCCGGAAGCATCATAGCTCCCAAGGCAGCAAGAAGAGTAAGGTGTATAACAATGGCCTCGCTGTTCTTATGCTTTACGCCATCTTTCATAATTAAGAAGGAATATATCAGTCCAAGGATAAACAGAATTCCAACAGGAAGCAGGAGTTGCGGTTCCGTAGAAAGGTTGTGCCGCCAGTTGGCATCACCACGGAAGAAGAACATTTGCATATGAAGACCGAGACTTTTGAGAAAGGCAATTACAGGGGTTGGTTCATCAAAAACTGAAATACCTGTAGCGCGCGATATAAAGTCCTCTCTGTTGTTTGCGAAGTGCAGTAGCATGGGAGCCATAGCAAGAAACATGGCTGTAAACATCGCACATATATTTATCCACCTGTCGCGTATAAGTACTTCTTTTACCCATTCCCAACTTAACCGCGGTTTATTTCTAAAGAGATAAACAATAAAAGCTGCTGATATCATAAATAGTGGTATGCCGTAGGCTATTCTGAAAGCTATATATGTATGAAATCCGGCTCCCCAGAAAAGTCCCGCAAATATTGCAGCCCACAAACTCTTTTTTTCAATTGAGCTGTACTCCGAGGGCCCTATGGGGCGCAGTGCCTTTAATGTAAGCCACATTGCGAAGCTCAAAAGCATCGGTACCAGTATGGCTCTAAAGCCGATACGCGAAAAATTAATATGCCAGAAGCTGACAGCAAGAAACCCTGCCGCCAGTAACGCTATTGTTTCTCGCGCTATTGGCGCTATTCCTATTTTTGATTCTTCAGGGTCGTTTAATTCTTTGTATATAAAAATTTCGCGCGTAAAAAGATATGTGCCAAGTATTGTTAATATCCCTATTATCGCGCTTACCATTCTTACTGCCGGAATATTTATTCCGTTGTATTGAAAAGAGGATGCTATCATCCAGACATATAAACCCTCCCGTCCGTTGTTTTCAGGATAGAACAGTTCATATTCCCCGGTTTGCAGTGTTTCTACCGCGTCGTTGGCATTTTTTGCTTCATCAGGATAGATTCCCGGGGGCACTGTGTCTAATTTGTGCAACCTAAAAAAAGCTCCAAGTGCCAAAAGGAGGATGAGGACCAAAAAGGGCCATGTTTTTTTACCTAAAGCCATATATTTAATATTAGCATTTTTTGTGGTATATTTGGGAGGATATTTATACACAAGCTGGACTGGTTTCTATCGGGAGCCTGGCAGGTGGCAGGCCACCTTAGCTCAGTTGGTAGAGCAACGCACTCGCTCCGATATTGCCCAAATCTTTGATTTGGTTGCAATGTCGAGAGTCCTCGATGTTCTATAAAATTTTGCCAGGATAGCTCAGTTGGTAGAGCAACGCACTCGCTCCGATATTGCCCAAATCTTTGATTT
>JBBDKX010000004.1:47221-47551 GCA_040879145.1 Candidatus Spechtbacterales bacterium
TCGATGTTCTATAAAATTTTGCCAGGATAGCTCAGTTGGTAGAGCAACGCACTCGTAACGCGTAGGTCGTGGGTTCGAATCCCGCTCCTGGCTCCAGCAAAATTTTAGAACATCGGGATAAGCGTAGGTCGTGGGTTCAAATCCCGCTCCTGGCTCCAGCAAAATTTTAGAACATCGGGATAAGCGTAGGTCTAAGCCCCCTAATTAACAACTGAAATTCATTTAGCGGAGTGAATATTTTCCATAGCCTAGGCCTGAAGAGTGAAATGCACAGGTGTGCATGAGCGATGAAAACAAAGGATATGGAAAATATACACCCGCCCTTCGGGA
>JBBDKX010000005.1 GCA_040879145.1 Candidatus Spechtbacterales bacterium
AAACGACGTGCCCAAAGCCGCCACCCCCGCAGCCGAATGGCTTGAATACACAGCACTAACAACATTTAAAAGCTTTCCAAACATAAGGCCCCAGGACGACGCATGGGACTCAACCTACGGCGTAGGAAAGCTGTACAGCCAGCCAGACGGAACACTAATTCGCGCCCCGCTACGCGGCGGCGACTGGAGCAATGGCGCGGTTGCCGGCGCGTTCACGGCGCACTTCAACAGTGCGCCTTCCAGCACGAACGCGAGCATTGGGTTCCGCTGTGCCCGGTAGTCCGTAGATTTTGAATTTTGGTATCGGCTTGGATGCTTGCATCCAAGCCGATATAGTTATATGAGCTTAGACAACCTTTCCATTTTTGAAAAAACATACGAGCTTATCCTTTGGCTTTATCCTACAGTAAACAAATTTCCCAAGTCCCAAAGGTTTGTGCTCGGCCAGCAGATAGAAAATACAATATTAAACATTCTCCAAAAAATTATTGAAGCAAACCAGGAAAGAAACAAGCTGATTCACCTTAAACAAATAAGCGTTGAGCTGGATAAGCTAAGAGTATTAACGCGCCTGGCAAAGGACTTAAAATTCATAAGCGTAAAACAGTACCAGTTTGCCGCCGAAAACATAAACGAAATAGGGAAAATGCTTGGCGGATGGATAAAGGCGCAGGGGAACGGATAACCTTACAAATTTCCACGGCCGTGGAAATTTGTAAGGTTATCCGCGTCTTTGCGTGGAAGGGATGCAGCCCGCACAGCGTCCGCGCCCCGATACGCGGCGGCAACTGGAACAATGGCGCGAATGCCGGCGCGTTCACGGCGAACTTCAACAATGCGCCTTCCAACACGAACACGAACATTGGGTTCCGCTGTGCCCGGTACTGTTTTAAACACACACACGGCCTGAGCGCTTTCTTTACGGAGAAAGCGCCAGCGCCGAAATACTACTGGCTGTGTTCCTTCTCACAAGCCTGCAGTTGAGCAGGTGGGAAAATACTAAGCCCGTATCCCAGGGCAATGCACGGCGAGGTAAAAACTGCTTTGCCCTGGGTTAATAGGCTTTTTTGTTATGAATTTATACTCACAAATTTACGATTTCCAAAACCTGCACAGCGCATATTTAAACGCCAGAAAAGGAAAGCGCTACAAGGGCCAGATACTAAACTACAGCTACAACATAGAAGAAAATCTTTTAAACCTGCAAAAAGAGCTGAAAAACAAAACATATAAACACGGCGCGTATACAGAATTTACCATTCACGACTCAAAAAAGCGCCAAATCAAAGCCGCCCCATTCAAAGACAGAATAGTGCACCATGCCCTGTACAGCCAAATTGAGCCAATTTTTGACAAGTCCTTTATCTATGACTCCTATGCCTGCAGAAAAACAAAAGGAACCCACAAAGCGCTAAAGCGGCTGGAAACATTCCTGAGGTCTATTTCAACCTCAAACCCTGCGGGGGTACCGGATAAAGACATATACTGCCTCAAATGCGATATATCCAAATATTTTAAAAACGTTGACCACAAAACATTATTTAACCTCCTAAAAAAGAAGATATCCTGCAAGGATACTCTCTGGCTTTTAAACGAAATCATACAAAGCAACCATGAATCGCCCGGCAAAGGTATGCCAATAGGCAACCTCACCAGCCAATTATTCGCGAACGTCTATTTAAACGAATTAGACCAGTTTGTAAAGCACACCCTTAGAGAAAAATACTACATCCGCTATATGGATGATTTTTTAATACCGCACAAAGACAAAAAGCATTTACACGAAACAAAAGACAAAATACAGGAATTTTTAAGCAAAAACCTTGAATTAGAATTCAACCCCAAGAAGGCAGATGTTTTTCCTCTCAAAAACGGGATTGATTTTCTGGGGTACAGAATATACGGCACCCACCGCTTATTGAGGAAAAGCACAGTCAAGAGGTTTGTTAAAAGAACAAGAGCTTACAAAAAACAGATGGGAAATGGTAAAATGCCAGAAGAAAGATATATCGCGTCTATACAATCGTGGAACGCGTATGCTGAAAAGGGGAATTCATGGAGGTTGAGAGAAAAATTAGAGAGTGAGTTGGGTATTAAATTGATTAAAATGTAGAATGCTCTCCGAGGGAGTATTTGTTCTATCTTTTAGTTAATTCAACAAGGTTCCAAAACAGCATCGCTACTGTCATCGGCCCAACTCCTCCCGGTACCGGGGTTATGTAGCTTGCAACATCTTTTACATCACCTGCGACATCTCCGACAAGTTTGCCATTCTCAACAGTGGTTCCTGCGTCCACAACCACAGCGCCCTCTTTTAGCATATCTTTTGTAATTAACCCGGGTTTGCCCACCCCGCTGATTATTATGTCAGCTTTTTTTATTAAACCCCCCTTGTTTTCAGTAAATTCATTTATTGCAAGAACCGTTGCTCCTTTCTGCATTAAAATAATAGACATTGGTTTTCCAACAAGCTGGCCCTGTCCTACAACCGCAACACGCCTTCCTTTAACTTCTATGTTATATTTCCCGACGCGCTTGTCGCGGTCGGGATCCCGACCTCCGACGTCTTCACATCGGAGCGTCGGGACTTCTTCTAAAAGTTTTAAAATTCCCGCAACAGTAGGAGGCATTATAGGAGATTTTCCGGCGTAAAATTTTCCAAACGCTTTTGCGCCCAAAACATCTATATCTTTTTGGGGCAAAACAGCGTCTAGGATGCCTTGGGTATTAATGTGAGAGGGTAAAGGAAGTTGTATAAGCACCCCTCCCATATTGGGCAAGCGACAAATCCGTCCAACCTCCTCACGCAATTTCTTTGTGGTTATATCTTTATCGTATTTATAAACCTTAACCTCAATACCCAGTTCTCCTCCTGCTTTGATCTTTTTTTCAATATATTTTAGAGAAACTGCGTCATCTCCAACCAAAACTATTCCCAGCTTGATTTTTTTATTGAGATCTTTAATTTCTTCTTTTAAGCCGGATAAAATTTCATCCGCTAGTTTTTTCCCGTCTAAAATTATTGCGCTCATAAATTTTCAATTCCTAATTTCTTAATTCCTGCCTGCCGGCATACCAATCGGCATGTAAACAGGTAGGTTGAAACATTCTATTCATTCTAATTTTATTCAAAATTCAGAATTCAAAATTCAAACTCTTAAAACCCGGGTGGAGGAAACTTCAGCGCCAATTCTTTAACTTCTTTACAAACATCCTCACCCTTCAAAGTTTTATCAATAAACCCCGCTATTATCTTCATCTCATCTTCCTTCATCCCTCTCGTTGTAACCGCGGGTGTGCCTATTCTTATGCCGGAGGGGTCCATGGGTTTTCTCGTATCATTCGGTATTGTGTTTCTGTTTGCTGTGATGCCATTCTGTTCCAATAATATTTCACTCTCTCCTCCACTTAAGCCCTTATTTGTCATATCAACAAGAAACATATGATTTTGCGTTCCTCCTGAAACTATATCATATCCTTTATCTTTTAATTCTTGAGCGAGTAGTTTAGCATTTTTGGTTATCTGTTCCGCGTAATTCTTAAATTCAGGCGTGGACGCTTCTTTCAACGCCACAGCAAGGGCGAGTGTTGTCTGGTTGTGTGGCCCTCCCTGAAGACCGGGAAATACTGCCTTATCTATTTTTTTGGAAAGCTCTTCTCCTTTGGAAAATATCATGGCACCCCTCGGACCGCGGAGAGTTTTGTGTGTGGTTGTGGTCACAATATCACAGTATCCAAAAGGGGAGGGGTGCACCCCTCCGGCGATAAGTCCTGCAATATGCGCCATATCAACCATAAGGAGCGCGTCTATCCTTTTTGCGATAGTAGAAAACCTTGCAAAATCAAGTATCTGTGAATACGCGCTTGTGCCACAAACTATCAATTTTGGTTTATGTTCTTGTGCTAATCTTTCTACTTCTTCATAGTCTATCACACCGTTATCTGTAATGCCGTATTGTATAAAATTAAAATATTTTCCTGAATCGGAAACCTTGTGCCCGTGAGTTAAATGCCCGCCTGCGGGCAAAGCCATTCCGAGCGCTTTATCCCGGGTGTCCAGGAGGGCTGTGTACACCGCAAAATTTGCCGGACTTCCGGAATAGGGTTGAACGTTTACAGCCCAGTCACTGCCATCTAAGTTAAAAAGCTCCAACGCTCTTTTTTGCGCAAGTTTTTCAATTTCATCCACATTTTTGTTTCCCGGATAATATCGTGCGTCCGGATATCCTTCGGAGTATTTGTTTGTAAAAACAGAAGAAGATGCCTCTCGCACTGCGGGGGAGACATAGTTTTCGGAAGCGATTAAGCTTATTGTTTCCAACTGGCGCTTTTCCTCCGCTTTATTTATTTTGAGTATTTCAGGGTCTGTGTTTTCAAGCATAAATTTAGAATAACACTAAATAGGGATAGATAAATTATTGACAAATTTAGTTTATTATAGTATAATGTAGTTGTCAAATAGATGCGAATATACTATATTGAGCCATGAAGTATGGCGGTGCTTAAGACCCTATACTTGATGGCTGAATAGCTGTCGGCACAGAAATTTGTCAAACTCCCTGATGAGTTTCTGTTGGGTCCTTTCAAGGGAGAGGAAAGGAAGAAAATGAGTACATCTGATGCTGTTGTGTCTTACCCCAAGACGGAGGAGGATATACTGGCGCGAATTGAGAAGCGTCGTAAGGCCGGATACTACGAGAATCCGGTTCAAGGAAGAGAGGCAGAGATGTGTAACGAGCATTCGTTGCCTATCCTTTTTTGGGGTACCGCGCATTGCGCACAATGTCTTCTCCACTGAGTACACCATGGCACAGGAAGCGGAAACCCCGCTTCCTGTGCCAACCCAACCATATTTTTTAATCCGCATAGTTAAGCGATATTGGGAAATCTCTCTCCTCCCTCTGAGTTTACTCGGAGGGTTCCCGATATCGCCTAACTGCGCGGATTCACCTGCCCATGGGCAGGTTTTTATTAACAGCACATTAGAAAGGAGGCAGACCTCCTTTCTGCTGAATGAATTTTGCTCCGTAGAAAGGAGGTCAAGTAATGTTTGTTTGGCTGGATGATATGAGAGATCCAAAGGTCTTTGCTCCCGGTGGGTTGATGGATCGGGATGACGCCAGTTGGCGCGAGATAGAACCCGAGCGTGACTGGGTCTGGGTGCGAAACAAGACAGAGTTGGAAGAGCTTTTCAATTCTACCGAAGGCAGAATGGAGATAATGAGTTTTGACCACGACTTAGGTTTCGGGGAGCCTACCGGATACGACATTATCAAGTGGCTTGCAGACAAGCATCTGGATAGATATCCGCGGGAAAGCCGATTCCATACCGCCAATCCTATTGGCAGAGACAACATGGAAGCGTATGACAAAAACGTACGCAAGCACCTTCTCAACGAGTAACGACTCGCGCAATGCGCGAGTCGTTTTATTTTTCCCCATGAAACCAAATATTCCTTTTAAGTAGCTCTCGGAGCCATGAACCATGAGAAGTAATTAAGAGGGATTTCGATACATCCTATCCGAGGAGCTCTCGGACCAAAGCTGAGCTTGGTGCCCGAAGGGCTCAGCGAGGGAGAGCGCAGGCGGGCTTTTGCCGCTGGAGCAAAAGAACCGCCGGTCCGAGGAAGGATGTATCGAAATCCCATATAAAAAATTCAATACAAAAAATTATTTATCAATTTTTCAGCTTCTTCTTCAAGTCCCAATACATTTGGTATCGAGGATCCACGACTGCTTTGCGGTCGGGACTGTTTTTTTGATTCTAATTCAATCCATTTAATATCTTTATTGCGCTTGAACCACACCATTTGCCGCCTTGCATAACGCTTTATATCGCGCGCTAACTCTTCCTGCATTTCTTCTTTTGAAATTTTGTCCTGCAAAAATTTTGCTATCCATCTATATTCTAAACCAAAGTTTTCAAGCCGTTTCCAACTGACGCCAACTTCTTCCCGCAGTTTTCTTACTTCCTCAATCATATCTTGTCCTGAGCCTGTCGAAGGGCCCTCATTAAGCCGAGCATCAAGACGTTTTTCAATACGTTTATGCAGTAGCTCTTTTTCAACTTTTATACCAATAATTAACGTATTGCTATCTGACATATTTCCACGACCGTGGAAATATGTCAGATAGTTATTTTCAGGAACCTTACCAAGTTCCTCCACTATTTCCAAAGCTCTTATTAACCTTCTTTTGTTCTTACTCTCTATAGTTTTCGCCCGCTTGGCATCTTTTTTCTTTAGTATTTCAAAAAGTTCTTCCGCCGATAATTTTTCAAGTTTGTGGCGTAATTTTTTATTCGCTTTAACCTCTGGAAAGTCCATATCATAAACTACGCTATCTATATAAAAACCTGTTCCGCCAACCAAGATTGGCACCTTGCCTCGTTTTTGAATGTCGCGGATTATTTTTTCCACACTTTTTTTATATTGCGCTACTGTAAACTGCCGGCTTGGGTGTGCTACATCCAGCATATAGTGGGGGATGCCCTTCATTTCTTTCTTTGTTATTTTCCCTGTCCCGATATTCATGTACTTATAAACCTGCCTCGAATCCGCTGAAATTATCTCAGCTCCTTCTATCCCATATTTTTTCCGGGCTTGCACTGAGCTTAACCGAAGGGCTAAAAAAACAGCAAGATCACTCTTGCCGCTGGCTGTTGGCCCGACTATGACTATTAATTTCGCCATTTTTCTCTGCGAGCGAAGCGAGCAGTTAGAAAACTGAGCGCCCCGCTTAAATTTTCCCTTAGTTAAAATTACTTATGCTTGTATCTTGAAAATTAAATGTTTAATGCAGCAACCCGCGCGCCGCGAATAGCGGCATCCCTTGTTGGGCGAAGCGGGTTGCCTCGTGCAATAAGGAAAATTTGGGCGGGGTTGTATTTTATCCATACATGTGTTATTCTAATCCATAGTACATTCAAGAGCAAGGAGACAGAGATGCGCCGTAGAATTATGTTGCATACTTTTTTCGTATTTTGCGGATTTATCGCAATGCTCATGGGTTTATCAAGAGATAACTCATTCGGAATTATTATTGGTCTTTTGGCTGTAGTAATTAATGCGATAGTTGTTTTTGTCACATACGTAGATTATACAGAAAAACAGTAATATACAAATAAGCACCCA
>JBBDKX010000006.1 GCA_040879145.1 Candidatus Spechtbacterales bacterium
AATTCATAATATCGTGGATCCTCGACCCAAAGGGTCGGGACAGACCTCTGCGTAATCACTCCGCCAACGCGCCATCAAAAATTCATAATATCGTGGATCCTCGACCCAAAGGGTCGGGACAGACCTCTGCGTAACCACTCCGCCACGACGCCTTTTATTTGTCTTGATTTTTAATAAGCACCTCCTCTACCGCGCTGTATATTTTATTACGGGCATCCTCTAATGAACACTCCAAATTAAACCCCGCGGCATACTTGTGTCCGCCTCCCCCAAGCTTTTGGGCTATACGTGACACATCAACGTCTTTGAATTTATCACTCCTAAGACTTCCTTTAATCTTACCACGCTCATATTCAACAGCCAAAACTGAAAAGCCGGTCTCATGGGCATTGTTCATAATACTTATAAGACCCGTCAAATCATCCAAAACTATACCATATTTTACAAATTCGTCAAAAGATATAAGTGTATAAGAGAAATTATATTTGGAATCCTTTTGCATTTTTTGCAATAAATTCCCCCAAACATTCAACACCTCTGAACTTTTTCCCGCGAATGTCTTAGAATGTACCATATGCAAAGAGGCGCCTCTATCCAGCAATTCACCTGCCGTCTTTAGTGTTCTGGCAGATGTGTTGTGCGCGAAAAAACCTGTATCGGTTAAAATTCCTGTCAAAAGACATAAAGCTGTCTTCTGAGACACGTGCCATCCGGCAGAAAGTAAAAAGGAGTAAACTATTTCTGTTGTTGAAGAAAAATCAGTTTCAATTATCTTTACATCTCCTCTTTGCGCGGATTCAGGATGGTGGTCAAAAGTGATAATCTTTGTACCTTCAACCACATCTTCAGGAATACCCAACCGAGCAAAATCGCCATAATCAAAACCTATTATCAAATCCGGTTGCTGCGATATTGAATCTCTCAAAAGTTCACAGCCAGGTAAAAAATTTAAAGACTCAGGCAAAGGGTCTCCTGCTAAATATGGAGTTGTGCTTTTACCCAAATTCTCTTCTATTGCCTGTCGCAAGCCCAGCACAGAACCGAGAGAATCGCCGTCAGGATTCATGTGTCCCGCCAGCAAAATATGCTCGCTGTCTTCTATTATGCGCTTAGCTTCAACAAATTTATCCTTTAATTGCTGAGACATTTACAATATAGGTTTAGATGTTCTTTTTTCCAATGCTTCTAATATATCCCCTTCCTCAAGTTTTACTCCTCCATCAAATAAAATACCTGCCTCCTCTCCTTTTTCAGCTCTTTCTATTGCCTTATCCACGCTTTTTAATTGATTCAATTTACCTTTTCCTATAACCTTATCCTCGCGAATAACATTTAAAGTTGCACCCCTTTTAAGTTCTCCCTCTATAATTTTACCTCCGACTATCATCCGGGATGTCTCTGTTCTAAATATCTTTACCACCTTAAACTTTCCTATGCTCTCCTCGGTGGTTTCGGGCTCTATATAGTCCAAAATAGCAGAGCGTACTCCCTCTACAAGATCATAAATTGTTTCGTATGTTACCACATTAACTCCTTGTAGCTCCACGAGGTTTTTAGCCGTAGAGTTGGGTTTTATTCTAAAGCCAACCACAAGAGCTTTTCCATTACCGGCAAGCCGAACATCCGAATCTGTTATCTCTCCCACTCCCTCTTGCAATATTCTTAACTTTATATGCTCGTTATCTATAGAACGCAAAACGCTGTGTACCGCCTCAAGAGTGCCCTCAACATCACTTTTTAAAATTATATTTACAACCTTTTGTCCATCTTCAACTTCCAAGAGACTCCCCTCTTCCTCTTTACGCTCCTTTCTTTGCATTCTCTCTTCAGCCTCTTTCTGGTTAGCGACTTCAACAAATTTTTCTCCAACTTGCGGCACAGAGGCAAGGCCGGTTATTACAACCGGAGAAGAGGGGTCCGCTTCCTTAATCTGTTCCCCTGCAAAATCTTCCATGCTTTTTATTTTTGCCCAAGTAGTTGAGCCCGCTATAGTAGCCCCTGTCTTAAGGTGTCCCTTCCTTATAAGCAGTGTTGCCTGCGCGCCTCTCTGAGAATCCATAGAAGCTTCAACAACAACGGCTTCTAGGGATTCGCCATCCTCCGATGTTAACTCTTCCAGCTCGGCGATAAGATTTATGGTATCCAAAAGGTCATCCACACCCTCTCCTGTCTGCGCTGAAAGTTGAACACTGGGAATTTGACCCCCATATCCTTCAAGCAAAACATTACTTTCCAAAAGTTGATTCTTAAGTTTTTGCGGATCTGCTTCAGGTTTATCTATCTTATTTATAGCTACAACATACGGAAGGCCGTTCTTTTGTATTATAGAAATAGCCTCTTTGGTTTGTGGCATAACACCATCATCGGCGGCAACAACCAAAACCGCAATATCGGCAACCTTAACTCCCCGCGACCTCATAGCGCTAAAAGCTTCGTGTCCGGGTGTATCTATAAAGGTAATCTTTTTCTTTTCCTGTCCTGCCTGCCCGCCCTTTGGCGCGGAGTTTGTCGAAGGGTGCTCTATCTGATAAGCGCCCGTATGCTGGGTAATCCCTCCGGTCTCTTTTTCTGCCACCTTGCTTTGTCGTATGTAGTCCAAAATGGAAGTCTTACCATGATCCACGTGCCCCACTATTACAACAACCGGTGGTCTTATTTTATTTTTAGAAGTATTATTTACCATATTGTTTACTATTTATTAGCCTCTTTTAATGCTTTTTTCTCTTCTTCGGAAAGCGCGTACTCACTTTCTCCTTTTTTCATTTTTTTGATATACGATTTTCCCCCATCCTTACTATGCAAATAGGTCAATAAAACACCGTCATCTTCTCCGTCCATAAGAGCAATACAAAAACTCTGCTCTCCACCCATATCGGCAAAAGGATTAAAACGCACTACTCCCACTTTTTGAACCATACTGCGCATTAAATCTTTATTTTTTGCGTCTTCTTCAAATATACGCTTAAAATCTTTTTCAACAACTTCATAACGCTCCATCGCATGCGCCAGCATCTTCATTATGGATTTACTCTTTGCTCCCCCGAGAGCCTTATCTATCTTTTTCGCAATACGTGATATCCGTAAAAAAAGGCCAATTTGTCCGACCAAAAGCAGTCCTATAAAAATCCAAGGTAATATTTCCATAACGTTCTATACAAAAAATTAAGTGCAAAAGTGCCGAAGCCCGCTTTCGCACAACTACTGGCGGACTGTGTCACGCGCGCCGTTGGCAATAGCCTTTGGCGACGTGAAACCGTAGCCGCGCTTCAGCGTGGCGAAGGCGGAGGGGGTGGGTATCCTTCGCTAAAGCTACGGAATACCTAATCACCCCACTATTCCTTACTAAGGCTTCAAAATGGCTCGCCATTCCGAAGCCTTGGCGTAGGATGGCGGAGGGGGTGGGACTTGAACCCACAAGCCCTTGCGGGCGCCGCTTTTCGAGAGCGGTTCCTTATCCAGTTCGGAGCACCCCTCCAGACCATACTCCCAACCCCCACACCAATTAGCAATATTTTGACAGCGTGTAAGGGAGGGGTTACGCATACTTGTATTTTAAGTGCATAGGCGCAACTTAGTTAGTTTACGTAAAAATAGTTAGCACAATTGCTAATTGATGTGGGGGCCAACATAGGGTTCTGCTACACGAACACACCCCTAATTAATACCATAGTAGACCTTAAACGTAAAGAAAAACGGGTCATATTATGACCCGTTTTACAACATTTCCTCTACACCAACCAGTTCATATCCTTCTTCCAGATGAAAACGGATAATATCCTCAAAAGCGAGTAGATCTGATAAGCTCAAATTATGAAAAACCCATATAGCGCCTGACGCGGTACCTCTTTTAACTCTGTTTAAAACTCCCTCGGGCGTGGATGCTGAGTGCCAACCGGCTGTGTCCCCCAAATCAGGGTATCCCTGCACACTTATCTTTGCGTGTTCAGCTGCAAATTTAGTTATTCTTTCTCCTCCGGCATATTGTGGTTTTCTAAAAAGTGCCGGGTGAAATCCCAGAATTTCTTCTAATATTCTGTCTGTTTCTCCAATCTCGCGCTCCACAGCAATATCTGAAGCCCTTGCCAAATTCAAGTGAGTTAGAGAGTGGTTGCCTATGCCATGACCCCTTGTAAATATTTCCTGCAAAAGCTCGGGGTTCTCAAGAGCCCAGCATCCCGTAACAAAAAAAATTAATCCTATGTCGTAATGCTCCGCGATATCCAACAACTGCGCTATGCCCTCGGCACCTCCAACACCTGTGTCTATCGTTAAAGCGACAGATTGAACATGTTCACTCCCGCGAAACACCTCAAGCGGCAGGTTGTTTTTTTTCAATAACTGTTCGTTTTCAACTTTTGCTCTGTTTGTGTGTTCCAAAAATTCTTTTCTTTTCTCTTTTATTTCATCTTCAACATCCAGGCTATAACATGGATTGTACGGATTATCTATTTTATCCGGAAATTCAGGATCTAAACGCGCAGGTAAGTTACCCGGCTCCGCAACATCGCTGTTTTCAGCGACAATCACATCCGACTCATGCGATGCTTTGGGTATACTATCATCCATGACAGGAGTTTTGTTGGTAATAAATAAAAAAAAGAGTGCCCCTGTAACACCGAGAAAAATAACGGTCGTTAAAATTCTTTTTTTAGGCATTAATTTTCCTGAACAAGGCTTACATCTTGTTTTTCTTTTGAAGCGCCTGTATTGCGACTTTTAAATTGCAAATAGATAAGAGCGCTTACTATACCCAGTGTATTGAAAATAATATCCCAAGTAGTATCTACTCTCTGATGCTCTCCACCTAACCCTACAAGAGTTGTGTCGAGCAATCTGTCGGAATAAAATTCTAAAAATTCCCATACAATTCCTCCGGCGAAAACCAAAATAGCACTAAACAAAAGGGCTCTTTTTTTAGTCCACCCTCTCCATGTCATAAATAACTCTGTAAAGCCAACAGTAAGCACCAAGGGCGTAACATAGTGCGTTAATTTATCATACTGAAACCCATACTGATACAACTTATAGAGACCCAGGCCTCCAAGACTGTTAATAAAAAGTCCAAACGCAACAATCCCCTGAAAACGCTTTAGGGCGTCTTCTTCCTTCTTGTTTCTAACTCTTATAAGAAGCACAGGCAGTAGTACCAAAAATGCGGACAGAAAAGATAGTTTACTCATCAAAGGAAGCATATAAATGGCGGGAAACCAGGCTTGAGGGGCAAATGCAAAAACAAGCCCTGCAACAATATAAGCTGCCAAGAGAACTCTGACTAATTTATTTGATTTATATAAAATAAAATTCATTGCTTTAAAAAATAAAATATACAATTATTGTATTAGATCTTTTTATTATACTACAACCAGGAGGTCAAGGCATGAAAATTAAAAACCCCGAATTTATCGGGGTTTTGTTTTTGTTAATCAATAAGGCAGTGGATTGCCGTCTGTGTCGCGCAGACGAGCTCTTGTTTCCTCTACGGAAAGTACCTTATCTTTCGCGAGATCCCGTGGCAAGAGATCCATTGTAACAACAAGGTTTCCCTTTAGGCTAATTTGCCACGCGGGAAGACGTTTATATAAAAAGTACATCGCCTCTTTTGCAACTCCGGCGCTCCATTTGCTGTCTCTAAACGGTAAAAATATTCCGCCGTCACAGGCGGGTAAAACCACATCAACAAAATATAGCATTCCATTGCCTTTTTCTTCTTTAAACCGCATATATCCGTCCTGATGTTTTTGCTGGTTGGGATTTTCTATTTCCCATCCCGCAAAATCCTGCGCTATCGCATTAAGCAATATCTCTTCAAGTTTCGTATCATAAGTATTTACCGGATGAGCAAAGTAAAGCTTCCGTCCCATGGCGCCTCCTTTTTAGAACTAAAAAAAGAATAGCACTAAGCTATTCTTTTTACAAGCAAAAATCAATAACTATAAACATCTCTACTTATATTTTAACTTGAGAAACAAAACAGATACTGCAAAAATAAATGTAATAATATTCGCGACAATTATTGGCAGATCGCCAACCAAAAATCCATAAACCGCCCAAAGGAAAACACCTGTGCAAAAAGCAGTATACATGCCTAAAGATATGTCTCGTGTCTCTTTTAGCCTCCAGCTTTTAATTACCTGCGGGGCAAAAGAGAAGGTTGTAAAACCGGCTGCCACCAACCCCAACAATGTAACTGTATTCATCTAAGTATTTTATTTTTTCTTTTCCTCCAACTCAATATCTATTTCATGTTCTTTACCCTCTCTCATAATCTTCGCTTTAACTTTGTCCCCTATTTTATGCTCTTGTATAACATCCTGAATTGTAAGCTCAGGGGTTATCTTTTTACCGTCCACTTCCAGTATAATATCAAATTCTTGAAGACCGGCTTTTTCTGCAGTTGAGCCGGGTACAACGGCGGTATCTCCCAAGGTTTCCCGCATAATAAGCGCGCCATAATCCACCGGGAGCTTGTTTTCTTTTTGGATACTTGTGTCAAGTATTAAATAGCGCACGCCGAGAAAGGGAAGTCTTACGTGTCCGTACTGTTTTACCTCTTCAAGATCTTTTCTTGCCTGGTCAATTGGTATGCTAAAACCGATATTTTGAGCGCCAAACACAACTGCTGTATTGAGCCCTATAACTTTTCCGTCTAAATTAACCAACGGACCTCCTGAGTTTCCCGGATTTATTGCCGCGTCTGTTTGTATAAGACCCCGCAGACGCTCTGTGTGTTTTTGGTCTCCATGCTGGGCTGTTATAAAACGACTAAGCCCTGAAACTATACCCAAGCTCACCGTATTTGAAAACTCACCAAGAGCATTTCCCACGGCAATAACGTACTCTCCAAGCTCAAGTCCGCGAGAGCTTCCAAGTTCCAGATATGGAAAATTCGCGCCCTCTATCTTGCAAATTGCAACGTCATGTATGGGGTCGCGGGCTATTACCTTAAGTTCTCGTTTTGTTTCTTCATCATGGTCCAAAAATGCTGTATAATCCGCCTTTGGATCCTGTACAACATGACTATTCGTTAAAACTATTCCGTCCGGAGATATAAAAAAACCACTTCCTCCGCCTATCTTTACCGCCTCTTTTTCGCCTTTTTTAAATTTAGGCACCATGTACTGCTTGCCGTTTATAGGCATCTTATAAAAACCTTCTACTTTAGGTAAATCTTTTGTAATTACAATACTGATAACCGCCGGAGTTACTCTTTTTATAACTTCTTTAATGTGTTCATTTTCTTTAAGCATACCTATATTTTATCAATATTATTTTTTTTATACAAACTTGAAATAGTGATCTTTTAGTGGTAGTATATTGGAGAACAAAAGCCCCTGTAGTTCAACGGACAGAACAAGCCCCTCCTAAGGGCTAGATGCAGGTTCGACTCCCGCCGGGGGCACCAAAACAGAACTCGACGGCTTTTTAATTTTAATAGATCCATTTATTATGTTTTATGTTAAGATACAAAAAATAACCACCTAAAAACTATGTTAAATACGTATACAGAGCAGATAACAAGCTGGCTCATAAGTCCGGGGCTTAAAATACTTATCCTGATAACAGGGGTTTATATAGCCCATAAATTTGTAGACAGGTTAATTGAAAAAGCAATACAAAAACTTATCCCTGAAGAAAAATTTGCGGACAAAGAAGAAGAAAAACAAAGGGAAGACACGCTTATACGTGTAACAACGGTAACTCTTCATATTGCCCTTTGGATTATAGGAGGAATGATGATACTTTCGGAGCTTGGAGTAAATATCGGTCCACTTATTGCCGCTGCGGGAATCGGTGGCCTTGCTTTGGGTTTTGGGGGGCAGTATCTTATACGCGATGTCATAAACGGACTATTTGTGCTTATGGAAAACCAATACAACGTCGGGGATGTTGTCTGTTTTGACGCAACATGCGGACTTGTTGAGAGTGTTAACCTGCGCCGTACTGTTTTGCGCGACATGGACGGAACAGTACACACTGTTCCAAATGGAGAAATAAAGATAGCATCAAACATGAGCCATGAGTTTGCGAGAATAAACCTTAATATGGGAGTGGGCTATGGAGACGATCTTGAAAAAGTAATAAGTGTAATAAACCGCGTAGGAGAAGATCTCGCAGAGGACCCTGAGTGGAAAGAACACATAACAGAGAAACCTGAATTCCTAAGAGTTCATGAATTTGCCGATTCTGCCGTAATAGTAAAAATACTTGGAGAAACAAAACCACTGCAGCAGTGGGCGGTTACGGGAGAGTTGAGAAAAAGACTTAAGATAGCCTTTGACAGAGAGGGAATTGAAATACCCTTTAACCAGATAGTGGTTCACAATCCACCCAGCTCTCAATAGTATGTAAATAAAAAGCCCGGCTTTGCCGGGCTTTTTATTTACATGGGCTCAACATCTTCAGCCACATCGTGTATAAATTTTTTGGGCTTATCTATCATAAATAAAAGCCCGAGCGCAAAGAGTGGACCAAGGGCAAACATATAATTAAGAGGTATATTCAAAGTAAAGAGTATAGCCAAAAAGAAGAGGAATACTCCACGGGTAACATTTAAAACAACCTCGCGAAATATAACAAGCTTATCACGCTCCTTTTCGTCTTCTCCCACCCACTCATAGAACAGAGCTCCAAAAGGTATGTAACTGGAGGTGCGCGCAAAACGGTGCAACACATCGGACAAAAACGCGTTAAGCGGCGTAAGAACAAATATCTTAAACGGCCAGATAACAGCATCCAAAAAAGAGCCTACGGCAAGAACCCGCCCGTGTCCCACAGCATCGCTTTTTCTACCTATATAAAAGGTAAATACCATACCAAAGAGCAGTGTGGCAGAGATTATAAGCCCCAGAGTTTCAAAGTTAATTGCCAGGGTAAACAAAAATATAGGCCAAACATACTCTTCCAAGGCCAAGTCTCCGGCTGAAGAGGCAAAAGCGACAGCTTTTCTCCTGTATTTTCGACTGAATATCTGTTTAAAAGGTTGTAAAAAAGAGTGGCGACTTTTCTCGTGCACATCCTTAGATATAAGCAGAGGAACAGATGAAGCAAAAAGTAAAGCGAGCACAACAGCGAACAACAAAGCAAACCCGCCAAAGTGCTGTATCATAAACCCGCCCGCAAAAGGAGCTACCGCAGCAACAGCCGAAAGTATCATTGTACGCAAACTAACCTCTTGTCCACGCCGGCCTTTATCTGTTAAACGTGTAAAAGCTATATGATACGCGGGCCAAAACAGGGCTCTGTCTAAAGCTGAGAGTAAAGGTAAAAAGATAACAAAAAATCCTAAATGCTCAATATTCCAAAGTCCCACATAATAGACAAACAAAAAGGGAATACTTATCAACATTGTGTGTTTGGAGCCGTATCTAACAGTAAGGCGTGCTGTAAAAGGAGAAAGAAGCCCGAACACAAGAGATATAACCCCGAAATATAAAAACGTCTTTGGCAGTGAATAACCCAAATTTATATAAACATATATGGGTTCAAATATAGTAACCAGATATACGGCAAACCCCCTTATAGCAATAGAAGCATAAAACTCTTTAAGCTCTTTGTTTATATGTGGAAAATATCTATTCAAATGTTCGTGTAATGTTGTCATAAACAGTTAATACGATTAGGACCTGGTATCTAAATTATCAAAAACCTCTTTTAATTTTTTAAGCGTTGTCTGGTTCATGCGCAGTATTCTGGGGTGCGCCCCCGTAAGGTCTACAACAGTTGAAGGCTCTTTTTCCTCAAGAACACCCGCGTCAACAACAAAGGCGGGCTCCTCAGAATACTCTTTAAATTGCCTAAGAATCGCGTCGATATCAGAATATGAACTCATCCCCGAAACGTTTGCTGATGATCCGGTAATTGGACCTTCAAATCTCCTGAGAAGTTCTAAACAAAAATTATCAGCAGGCATTCTCAGCCCGACTTTTCCGGTGCCGGCGCTTAATCTATCGCTTATATCTTCCTTTTTGTCTAAAACCACAGTAAACGGTCCCGGCCACAACCTCTCCAGCACAGCCTCTTTCTTTTTATCTATGAATGCAAATTCTTTTGCCATTTCAATATTTTTTACAAAAACAGGTACGGGTTTTGAAGCCGGGCGTTTTTTTAGGGCAAACAATTTTTCAACAGAAGTAGTTTTTAACGCATCTACTCCAAGACCGTAAAGAGTATCTGTGGGAAAAATTACCACCTCTCCCTGTCTGATATGTTCGGCTGCTTTTTTTGCTACCGATTCTAAGTTTTCTTCTGTTAACTTTATTCTAATCATTGTTTATTGTTAATAACTCCCCACACCGCTTTCGCGAGCTTTTTGGAATCATGGCGAATAAATGTTCTTTTTAAAGGGTCGTTTGGATCCTGTTTTGATATTTTTGTATCAACGAGATCCGCTTCAACGTATCGGGCATCCGGAGAATCAACAATTACAGGGTCGTCCTCCACTCCGTATTTGCGCAAAACCCTGTCTCCTATCTCCCGCTTGTTGTGAACGACTTTGTTAAATATGTCCTCTCCAAAAATGCCTTCAAAATGCTCCAGATAGCGGGAAAGCGTGTAGCCGGAATTAAGTTTTTTCTGGTTCATCAGATTTGCTACGTATATTTTTTGAGCAGAGCTTCTCTTTACAGCTTCCACCATGTCATCAACAAGAAGGGGTGGTGTAAGGCTGGCAAAAAGATTTCCCGGACCAATTACTATGTGGTCGGCATTTTCAATAGCTCTTTTTGCTTTAGGGTTTAAAGATGCGTGCGGAACAAGCATCATGTTTTTAAGTTTTTCGTTGAGATTTTCTACCTGTATTATACTGGATTCACCCGCTACTATCTGCCCATCTTTTAAATTTGCTACAAGATTTGTTGCCCCTTTTGTCACAGGTATTACAGAGTGTTTAGAGCCAAATAGTTTTTCGGCTTCCTCTATGGCGTGTTGAAAATCTCCATAGTTTTGCCAAAGGAGAGCCAAAAAAAGATTGCCGAAGGTGTGTCCTTTTAGATTCCCCCCGGAAAAACGAGTATTAAAATGAGAAAGTATGGGATGATTGGCATCATTTAACGCCACAAAACACTGCCTGGCATCTCCTGGAGGCGCCATTCCTGTCTCTTCGCGCAATCTGCCTGAAGAACCTCCCGTGTCAGCTGTTGTAATAATGGCGCTTAAGTGCACAGGGTAATCCTTCAATCCGCGTAAAAGTATTGAGGTTCCTGTCCCCCCTCCAATAACAACAACTCTCTTTTTTTTCAAATCTTCCATCTTATATGTATTATATCAAAAAATATGTCAAAGAGGGGGATTTAAACTTGTAAAATAAAGCAATTATATGATATTACTATTATAGCTCTTAAAATAGTAAGGAGGTTTAAATTGTTAGATATTCAAACCATTATAGGTGTTTTACTTGTTGTAGCTGTCGCATATGCATTCACTAACCGCAAAAAAGCTGTTGTGAGCCTTAGGATACGAAAGTTTTCAAAAGCCGGAGTAAAGTTTGTAGACCCAACAAGAACATACATTGAAAAAGGTGTTCGCATAGGCAGAGGTACTAAAATATACCCGAATGTATATTTGTATTCGGGAACACAGGTGGGTGAAGATTGTGTAATATATCCAGAAGTACATCTGTTTGAATCAGAGATTGGATATGGATGTACAATATGGCCCGGTGTCAGTATTGTTGATACAACGTTACGCGGAGGCAATGAGGTTCACAAGGGTGTCAGAATGGTTCGCTCATTTGTGGGAAAACATACCACAATTGACTCTTTTTCTCTTGTTAAGGATTCTGTTATAGGCGCCAAATCCAAAGTAGGACCGATGGCATACGTGCGCGATAAAAGCATTTTGGGTAAAAAAGTAGAAGTCGCAAATATTGAAATTGTGCGTTCACATATCGGAGAGGGTACAAAAGCAAAGCACGGCAGGTACATAGGAGACGCAACCATAGGTAAAAACTGCAATATAGGCGCGGGGACCGTATTTTGTAATTATGACGGCTCTCAAAAGCACAAAGCAATTCTGGGGGACGATGTGTTTGTCGGGAGCGGAGTAATGCTTATTGCACCCATAACCTTGGGTAAAAAAAGCTTTATTGCTGCGGGGTCTGTCGTAAGTCGTGACGTTTCAGAAGAAACACTTGCTGTGGCGCGCGGACAAAAGCACACACATATGATATTCAATGATGTTTTAAACTCAGAATATCCCGAGTATATAAGAGACGCTGTAGAAAAAGATGAAGAGGGTTGGAAACTTAAAAAAACGCGGAGATAAGAGAGGAGGAAATTTTGGAAGATAAAAAAGAATCGCCGAGATTTAGGGTAGACCCAAAAACACCCAAAAATAAAGAATTAGAGGACGCAAGAAACAAGACAGGACTTTGGACAACACACAATATACAGTTTAAAACCCTGAAAAGTTCAGGAGGGAATTTCAAGGGAGTAAGAAAAAAATATCAAAGCCAAAACAGGTTTGTACGATTTATCAGACGCACAAAACACAAAATAAGCACCAAACTAAAATCCGCTCAGTAAGAGCGGATTTTTTATTCAACTGTAACTGACTTTGCTAAGTTTCTGGGTTTATCCATCCCTCACTTACATATAAGTGAGGGACTTCACTTCGTTTCGCATTCCTACTCTACTGTAACGCTCTTGGCAAGATTCCTGGGTTTATCCACATTAAGCCCTCTCATTACGCCGACATGGTACGCGAAAAGCTGGAGAGGTATAACACTAAGTATTGGGCTTAACATCTCAATTGTTTCGGGTATGTATACCAAGTCTTCGGTAAGAGAGTTAGCTGAATTATTTCCTTTTGTTGTCATTATAATTATAGGACCGCTCCTTGCTTTTATTTCTTCCATATTACTCATCATTTTTTCAAACACACTATCGCGCGGCATTATGGCAAAAGTTGGAAAGTTTTTATCTATCAAAGCTATCGGCCCATGTTTCATCTCCCCTCCCGCGTAGCTTTCAGCGTGCATGTAAGACACCTCTTTTATTTTAAGCGCCCCCTCCATTGCCACAGGGTAGTTATATTTTCTGCCCAAATAGAACATGTTAGGATAACCCTTGTATTTTTGGGCAAGTTTTTTTATTTTATCCGCATCATCCAGTATTTCTTTAACCAGTTTGGGTAATTTTTTAATCTCTTCTGTAATCTCCTTCCCTGCAGTCAAAGACATGTTGCGCTGGCGCCCTAAAAATACGGTCAAAAGAGCCAGAGCTGTAAGCTGTGATGTAAAAGCTTTCGTGGAAGCTACTCCAATTTCGGGTCCCGCATGATTATATATTCCCGCGTCAGTCTCGCGCGCTATTGTGGACCCTACGACATTTACTATACCGAGTGTCAAAACACCTTTCATTTTTGCCTCTTTCAAAGACGCTAAAGTATCCGCTGTCTCACCTGACTGCGAAATACAAAGAAAAGCTGTCTGTTTTTTATTTAAAATGGGTTTTCTGTATCTAAATTCACTTCCCAGATCCACCTCTACTGGAATACCTGCATATTCTTCCAGCATATACTTACCTATCATGCCCGCGTAATATGCCGTACCACAAGCCACTATGTGTATCTTTTTTATGTCTTTTAGTTTATCTGCTACAAGTTCAAGTCCGCCAAGTTTTACGTTGCCCTCGTCAGGAACAAGCCTTCCGCGAAATGTACTCTCTATACTTTCGGGCTGTTCCATTGTTTCCTTTAACATAAAATGCTCATATCCTCCTTTCTGTGCCTCTTCCAGGTCCCACTCTATCTCTTCCACCTTAGGAAGTTTCACGGTGTCTTTGCTTAAAACTTTCATATCACTTGAAGTAAGTTTTACTATTTCATTATCTTCAAGATAGACTACCTGTTTTGTGTGAGCCAAAACTCCGGATGGATCGCTGGATACAAAATATCCATCTTGCCCTACTCCGATTAAAAGAGGGCTACCCAGGCGCGCCGCGACAAGCTCATCAGGCGCCCTACTGGAAATTACAGCTATGCCGTAAGTTCCTCTAACCATGTTTAACGTCTGTTGAACCGCCTCAAGTAAATTTTCTTTATAAAAATACTCTACCAAATGAGCTAAAACCTCCGTATCGGTTTCTGATTTAAACTCATGTGTGCCTGAATCCTGCTCGTTAAGCCACTGCTTAAGTTCCCTGTAATTTTCCACAATGCCATTATGTACAATATAAAAATCTCCGGTGCAATCCACATGTGGATGCGCATTTTTTTTACTGGGAACACCATGAGTAGCCCATCTTGTATGAAAAATAAAAGGAGCTCCAACAAGCTTCCTCGCGCCAAGTTTTTCTTCCAGCAAACTAACTCTGCCTACCGCCTTTTCAGATGATATCTTTTTTGTGCCGGGGTCGTAATAAGCCATCCCAGCAGAATCATACCCTCTATATTCAAGGCGCTTTAAAGCCTCCAAGCCCACCCTCGGATCTGACTGTTTACCTATATAGCCGATTATTCCACACATAAAGTTATCTATATCATAAACCTTTTTAATACTATTTGACAATCAAAAAATAGAGCTAAAACAGGTTGACTGATGTTAACCCCATGCTATTGTGTTTATAGTTGCTTAAAAAGCTCCAACTTAAGAAAGGGGGCAGATGTGCAAGGAACTATTCTTATTTCAAAAGCTGTAGAAATTGCAGCACGCGCCCATGCGGGACAAACCGACAAAGCGGGAAACCCTTACATAGAGCATCCGCTACGCGTAATGTTAAAGGTAAAGGGAGACGTGGCAAAAGCGGTAGCGGCATTACATGATGTTCTTGAAGACACAGACTTAACCGTAGAGGATTTGCGAGCAGAAGATATACCCGAAGAGGTAATAGAGATAGTAGAGCTTCTCACAAAAGTTCCCGGAGAAGAGTATGAAAAACAAGTTAGAAGAACTTTAAAGCACCCCATAGCCAAACAGGTTAAAAAAGCTGACGTAGAGGACAACTCAAGCGCGAAGCGGCTCAAATCACTTGATAAAGAGACGCAAGATCGTCTTAAGAAAAAGTACGCGCTCGCTCTTTCTATTTTGAAAGAATAAAAACAAAAAGCTCCGCAATGCGGAGCTTTTTAATTACCATAAAGCAAACCTGTGGATATTTTACTGTTGACTGGCTTAATTTTAGGTTATGCTTATAGTAAGGGTAACAAACAGGTCTATGCCCGCTTAAGGCGATATTATAATTAAAAAAATAATAAAATATGGCAGAAGAACTAAAAGGTCTTTGCATGCGTTGCAGAGACGAAAATAGTAAGCCGCAAATGCGCGTAATGAAAGATGTTAAGGTTGAAGAAAAAAACAACCGATACTCCGCAAAAGGCACATGCGAAGTATGTGGAGGGAATATGTTTAAATTCCTTTCCAAAGACGACGCAGCAAAACACCAGAACTAATAAAAAAGCTCCGCATTGCGGGGCTTTTTTATTTTCACTAAACATGGTTTTAAAATAATGAAAAAGCCGTCTGTTTCAGGCGACCTTTAATTTTTGTTTTAAAATATTTAAAAAGGGCTGTGTGTACTTATCCCCGTGACTTGAGCGGAGAATGCAAACTTCTTTATAAAAAACATCTTCTTTAAGAGTTTGGGGAATGTCATACTCCTGCATATTGCTTTTAGAGCCGACAATCAAAAAACCGTCCTCAAACACAGCGATAACATTGTACTCAGAAAAAACAGTCTCTTCCACAGTCACACTGGTTATTTTGAATTCTTCGCCTGCCTCAACAACAATATCTACTATCTCTTTTCCTGAAAGCTCGAAATCAAACTCCAAAACCATTTTGAACTCCTTTAGTGAACTGTCTAAAAAATATCATACGAGAAAAATAATTACAAGTCCGCCACACCATCCAGCCGGGGTGTGGGGATAAATAAAAAACCCCGTAACGTGGGGTTAGTCGCCTATTTTTAGCATAGGTGTTTTAAAGTTCAGTTGATGAGTTCCAGTGCCTCCCGCATCCAGACTCGTTGCTCCTTTGCCTTGTTCTGCCTCTTAAGAATGCGCTTGTTGCGCCTTCCTGTACCCTGCCGGTACGGACAGCAGTGATCGCCACAAAAGGGCTTATGCTTCTTGCCCAACATTCTGGTCTCGCTCATTTACCCTCCTTTCTGCTGACGAGATTATAACATATTTATTAAAAAAGTAAAACTCGCATCTGTTTTGAAATGTGGACAATTTATTTGTCTCCCAACAACCTTCTGAACCTAAAAGCCCAGTATCTTCCATTTCTGCGCGCCCTCTTTTCATGAGGGCGTTTTAAATATATTTTTGAATGATCAAAACGGCCTTCATTTTCATACGCCCACAAAAGGTGGTCAAGTTCATGTGCCAATATTCTCAACAAACGCTTTCTGGATCTTTTTCTGCTAAAAAACAGAATTCCTTTTTTGTTGGACATAACTCTGAGAAAAGTGACTCTCTTGTCGTAGTATGTGATGTGGTCACCCATTATAGAAAAGCGAAACGCTTGAATAAAATTTCCGGGGTTTAATTCCCTAAAAGGAGCAAAGGTAACGTTCAGAGTAAATGAATCTATACCATGTCTTAAAAAACGCGAGCTATGTTTTTTAAGATAAAACCCTACAACCTTTTCTATCTCTTCCTTGCTTATGTACCACGCCACTTTCTCCGTTCCAAAAAGAACAAGGCTAATATTCAAGTATTTTTTGCTATTGAAGGCGCACCTCCTTGTCTATGAACTAAAATAAGAATACCAATAAATAATTCATCTTTCAAATAAAAACTCCGGTGCAAGCCGGAGTTTGAAACAAAATAATTTAAATATTTATTTTTTCTGATTTGAATCTTCTTTCTCGGTTTCTATCCAGTGCCGCCAAAATTCTTCATCAGGATATTTTTCCCTTACCATCTGAAGCCACTTTTCCGCTTTTTCACGCGGCATGTATTCGCTATGTCCACTGTTTCCATTAAGCCTGTTTTCCCATGCCACCCTGCACATCTCACCGCTCATCTCTTTTTCTATGTCAGAGTTTGTTGTGGGCGCTTTTTCTTTTAGGGTTTCGGCGTCGGGCATGGGCTCTCCTTCCATATATTTTCCGGCAGGTGTTTCTCTTAAAGACTCTATAAATTCCTGCGGGCTTTCTTCGGAATTAAATTTTTCATGGTTTTTCATACTTATTATTCTAACACAAAAACCCTGCTAAAAAGCAGGGTTAAAAATTAAAGGGTTTTGTTTTTGCGATCATGCAGCCAAATCCTGAAAAAGCTAACTGCTATTATTGGGAAGAACAAAATAAGAAGCAGTAGAAAGCCACATATCCAATGGGGGGGGTTGGGCAACTTCTCCTGGGAAAGAAATACAACGTGCATAAAAATCGAGGCGATAAGCTGAAACATTAAATAACCAAGCAGTATCAATACAACTTCCGGCACTTTCTCCTCCTTTTAAGAGCTAAAAACATAGTATCACAAAGGAAAACCTATGCAACTGGTAACATTCCAACATTCTCAAGAATATTAGAATGTTGTGTGTAAGGTGTGGGGTAAATAAAAAACCCCGCGTAGCGGGGTTGGGAATTTCGTGGGAAACTAAAGTTGCTCAAGAGATTTGACCATATCTTCAAAGCCTACTGAATTCGCATATTCAATTGCATCATTTAAATGGTCGCTGAATGCGGCGTCATTTCCTATTCTTAAATAAATAGCGGTTTCGGCTATAAGCAAAGCTATTTGCGCTCTTATATAATCGGGGCTTGCTTCAACCTGATCTTCTGCAAACTCGCGCCATGCTTCGTATTTTTCTCCCGGAACTTCGGTGATTTCCTGCTCCAATTCCCTCATTTCAGGAGTTTCCTCAAAACCAGCCTGCACAGCCAGGTGTTCAAGGGTCTTTAGGCGTTCCTCTTTTTTCTCTAAAGAAGAATTATCTTGATTGTTGTATCCTTCAAAATTAAACATACATTTATTTTAACATAAAAAAACCGCTGTGTTTCAAGCGGTTTTATCTGACAATGCTTTTTTACCATCAGCAGTAATGCGGATTTTTCTGGAATCACCCGAAACAAGTTCAACCCAGTTCAAGTATTCTATCATCGGCTCAACTATTGATTCGAGTACAGCATGGCGACCCACCACATGGGAGTCCGCGCCCGCTGAAAATAAATCATGCCATCTTACATTAAAGTGATCCAGCACATCATTTTCTATCTGCCGACGAGTTAAACCTTGTTCATCTGCTTCGTTTAAAGATTTCAATATTGCTCTTCTGATTTGAAAAAGATTAATATTCATCTTTCCTCCTTTTAAGAGCTAAAGTAAAAATAGCACCATGGGTGCTATTTTGCAAGAGGATTATGCATGTAAACTTTTATGACACGCTTTTTCGGCTATTATCGGCCAAAATATTTTTCCGCAAGGACACTTTTCAGACCTTGGAACTGAAACTTCAATTTTTTGACTGCGTTCAAATCCATCTTCTGTTTTTTCGTAAACATTTTTAAATATTCTTTGCGGATTACTTATCCGTCCGTGGCGACAACTCTCTTTTTCGTAAAAAGTAGAGTTTATAACAAAATCTACTTGAGCATCCTCATCGGTTTTCACATCCATCTTTTTATGCTCTATCATGTAATAGGTATTGTGCCACTCGGAACCATCATCATAGCAAACGGGAACTAAGACCTCAATTATATACTCAACTTTCTTTTGAGTTTTTTGCTTCATCCTTCCCTCCTTTTAAGAGCTAAAAACATAGTATCACAAAAGAAAATCTGTGCAACCGGTAACATTCCAACATTCTTGAGAATGTTGGAATGTTATGTGTAAGGTGGGGATAAATTAAAACCCCGCTTTTGCGGGGTTTAGGAATTAAACTATGTTAAAAGTTCGTTAATTTTTTTTATTTTTTCACCTTGTGAGATATTAGTGTCCATATCAGAAACAGCTTTCAATTTATCTGCAGATAAAAGATCTTGCCACCGAACAAGAACCACATCATCTAAATTATTTTTTGTCCTATACGTTCCGGCACATTCTATCCACTGTTCTTCAGCCAAAGAATCAATTGCGTTACATATGCCTTTTTCACTAAAGTCGACTATTGTAAGACCGAACCGTGCATCTGCGAGACCGGCTATTTTTTCTTCCTGTTCTTTCAAGCTTAATCTCTCATCCAAAAAAACATGTAACAAGCTGTCATAATCTCTTTCAACTTTAGATGCATCAAGAATACTAACCTCAAACAATGCTGTGCTATGAGAAGTTATCTCAGGATTCAACTCTATAAGAGCTGCCAACGCCAAAAATTCAGCTTGTCTGTAGTGGAACAAATAAATATACTCGGGATCACCTTGAACCCCCAACCAAGTATTCCGCTTTCCTATCTTTGATCCCGGATGCAATCCTTTTTCTAATATTTCTCCAACATTCTCTTTGGGTGTAAAATGATAAAACTTTACCAATCTCAACCTCCTTTAACGAACTATTGCCAAAATATATTAAAAACCAAAAAATTGCAAGCAAAAACCCCGTTTTTATACGGGGTTTAGGAATCACTTGTTTTTGTTATTTAGCGTTATGCCTATGGCCAAAAACGGAGTTATGTGCAAAGAAAAGACTGCTACCTTGTTTCCCTTTTTTGATATAAGAGTTGTTTTTGAAACAAATAAAAACCTGGTGCCGAATACTTTTGTATCAAATCCACCTTTTATTTGCTTCATCCTTCCCTCCTTTTAAGAGCTAAAAACATAGTATCACAAAAGAAAATCTGTGCAACCGGTAACATTCCAACATTCTTGAGAATGTTGGAATGTTATGTGTAAGGTGGGGATAAATTAAAACCCCGCTGTTATACGCGGGGCTTGAGTGTTATTGTTCAAGATTCTTTTTTCTCTCCTCAAGTTCAATTCTTTTTTCTTTATTTTTCAACTCTCTTTCCTCAACTTTATTTTCAAACCAGCCTTTTACGGCTTTATCCAATCTGGAGCCCCCAAAAAACATGCTCCAAAAAATGCTAATAAACAATGCTAATACAGCCAAAACAATAATTAACTCAACAGCACTATCTAAAAAAGCGTCCATACTTCCTCCTTCCTGTTTAATGAACTGGTTATAATATAGCGCAAGATTTAAAAAATTTCAAGCAAAAACCCCGCTAGTGCGGGGTTTGGGAATCACTTATTTGTTTCTTCTATCATATCCCGATATTCAACGTCTCCACCAAGCTCTTTATCAATTAGACACATCAACTCTTCGTAGCGCTTGTTCTGGGGGTGGCGCTTCATCTTAGCTCCCCATCTGGTCCATGCCATGGCCCTGCAGGCCTCACGCAACAAACGCAAATCTTCTTTGCTAAGTTTTGAGATATCCAACACTTATTCCTCCTTTTAAGAGCTAAAGAAAGGATATCATAAAATTTAGGAAAACAAAACCTTCGGGTTTTACTTCTTTTTAAACACAACCACAACATCCTCATCTGTACCTTTTGACTTTCTTGCTTTATCAAAAACCTCTCTTTTAATTGGCATGTTTGCAGAACCATCCAAAAAGCCGGAGTTGTGTATGTAAACGTTATTTTCGTCGTAATCTACAACAGGCACAAAATGCCCCTGATATCCCGCATCTTCGCCTTTTACAATACTCCAGTTCAAAAGAACTATGGGAATACTGTTGTCACCTAAAAAACCGAGCAATTCATCAAGTTCCAAGCTTTGTTCATGCACGCTCACATTATTTTCTTTTGCTCGTTCCAGGCGTTCTTCCGAACTTCCTCTGTCAGAATCGCTGTACTTTTGGTAATAATCAAGTTCCTCATTCTCTGGATTAAAAACAGGGTGAGTTGAATAAAAATCAACCCCATACCCCAAAGAGGCCGCGGCTATTGCTATCTGAATGGTTGAAAGTGATTTGCCTTCCTTTGTTCCTGTCGCCTTTTCAAAAACATCTATGCCCAGATCTTTGTCAAAATATGCAACTGCCATGCGTAAAACAGAGGGACCGCAATTCAAAGGCGTTGTCTGCTTAAAAAACGGCACTTCACGCTCATTGCTTTCCGATTTTTCCGCCTCATTTTTTTCAAAATTTTCCATACCTCCATTATACCAAAAACCCCATAAAGGCGGGGTTTTTGTTTTTCCCGTGTATTAAAACTACTTTCATATTTTTTATGTATATTTATAAGTTCTCACGCAAAAAACTTTCTAAGGCCTTGAGATCTTTTTTCTCCGGATCATAGTAATGTGTTTTAATACCAACCGAGCAGGCGCTCTCTACCGCATCTCTGTTGTGCTCAAAATATACAACATCCGCAGCGCTTAAATTAAAGTGCTCAAGCATTGTTTTGTAATACTGAGGGTCGGGTTTGTCAGGATCGTGCTTAAGCGTAAATACTTCGTAAGGCACTTTATCTAAGCCAAATTTTTGCATTTGCCCGTCATCTGCATTAGTTAAAATTATTTTTCTGTTCTCAAAACCTTCAAGCAGCTCATGCATTTCTTCAAAAATCTCCCCGCCTTTTATTATAAAAGTATTTACCGCGTCCACTAAAATGGTTTTCATAAGTTTATTGTTTATTGTTTATTCTTTAGTAATATATTTATCCACCAATTCCTTAAATGAAAGGTTGATCTTTTGAGCTTCCTCTATACTGCTTTCATATTTATCAACCAGATCTTTATTCCTCTGTGAAATTGACTCTTTGTTCTCAGAGTTGGGAAGGAAATCATCCGCCGAGGCAGCCAAATAAACTTCGCATTCTTTTCCAAAAAACTCACAAACCGCGAGAAGATTGTGTCCGTCAATAGCAATATATGTATCAGGTTTACCAGGTTGTTTTCTTACGATCGGTGCAGGAGGCAGTGCGTCCAGTTTTCCTTCCTTATAACAACTTAAAATAAATTTGATCGTCCCCTCTTTTAAAAAATCTTGTGAGGGTTTTATAAATTCAGGCTTTAATTTAATTAATTTCCCCATATTTTTAAACTTTATTAAATTACTTCTTTTTTAATCTCTTCGACTCTCTCTCTCTAAGTTCTTTGCGATTCTTGCTGGCCTCATCGGAGCTCTTCATGATTTTTGACAAACTTTTCTCCCCATAGCCGCGTTTTTCTCGCATCAAAATAAAAATAATAATATCCTCAATTGTTTGCAAATCTTCGGGAAGTAATTTCTTTGCTATATCAGCAGCATCTTGGTAAGATCGAATTTTGAATTTACTCTTTTGTGTTCTCAATAATCTTGCGACGAATACCTGTTCTCCTAATTCCCTCTCGCTCAAATGAGGAAACTTAGCCTTCAATCTTTTGTATTCTTTAAAAGCATTTTTTATTTTCTTTTTTTCTAGAAATTTCATATTTTTATTTTATTTCTTTGTAATTTTTCTTTATATAGCTAATCATAATAATAGCTGGGATAAGATTGGCAACCAAGGCAAGACCAGAAAAGCCAGCCAGAAGAGCAATGCTTATAAGAGTGGAGGTGATAAAGGCGGCTTTTGTGGATTTAAAAGCAATAACCATAGATGGTAAAAACACAATCAAAAAAGGAAACAGATAATAATATATACTACCAACTATTGCTTCTTGCCTGCTATCTGGCGAAGCGCCCTGACTCGCAACTAAGGCTATTAAGATATACCAAATTATTATACTTACAACCAGCATACCAGTAAATTTAAGCCAATTTTCTTTATATTTTATGCTCATATCCTTAATATCTCCAACTTAACATAGGTTATTTATCTCTAAGTTGTTTTTGTATTCTTTCCTCGCTTTCTTCATATTGACCTTCTTTGCCATAAAATTTCACACTTTTTTGCAAACTTGGTACATATAAACGAAATGGACCAACAAAATCTTTCTTATTAGGGTGACTAGTGCCATCATAAATTACCCATGCATCATCTTTTGATAATTGCTCGTAAACAAAATCCGGATGTTTTGCGGCATCTTTCCAAAAAGATATATTGCCTCTTTTTACAATTACAAAATAGTAATATAGGACAACTAAAATAATTATAGGTATTATTATCTCCATATATTTTCACTTTAACACAAAACCCCGCTTTTACAGGAGTTATTTGTGGTGAATTTTAAGTTAGGAAACAATTCCTTTTTTGTATTTGTTTACTATTTCTTCTACAATCTTAAAGTCTACTTCGAAAAAATCAAATAATCCAAAAAGTGGTCTAGTAAACCTGTCTACCAATTCCGGTAAACTGCTTTCTAATTCTTCAAGTGTTGTTTCAATTTCCTCATAAAATTCATTTTCTTCACTTGTCCTATTTTCAAAAATTAAACGATTACCTGCAGCACCTAGAATTCTACCCTTAAACCCTTTGTAACCAATACCAATCCTAATTTCTTGCTCATCTGCAATCCCTAAATTTCTATAGAGATTTTTTAAATACATTAGTGTTTCCGCTGTTCTAATAATTCGAGTGTCAAAAAAAATACGAGTTTTGCCTTTTTCTCTTTGATCTTCAAACAAGCTCTTCAGCATAAAAAAACTGCCATCCTTTCTAATTGCCCAAAAATCATAAGAATTACTATCTCTATCAGTTATGCTAATTTCAGCTCTAATTCCCCAATTCCTAGCCTTGGGACTAAACTCATCCACATTGTCCATAACCAAAGCGATGGGCCAGCCAAATGTGCGAATGGTTGATTCTCTAGCCGCATCCTTAATATCTTGTCCGCTTTCAATATAAAAATCATGATTTAGAAGTTGAGAACGAACCTCCATAAATAACCCCAGATCTAAAGAATTTAATTTTTCTGTGGATTCTCTTTTTAGCTCTGTAAACCAGTTTTCTATTTGTAATAATTCTCTAGGCATATTTTTTTGAAATTATTTTTTATTATTTTGATCTTGTGATTTTCTTTTAACCATCTCCCACAGATTTTCGCAACCATCTAAAATATCAGCTATTGCTTTTTTTAAGGTTGCAGAGTCTGCATCTCCTAACTTTTTATATGAAAATTTTGTATCTTGGACGGCCCATGCATCGGCCATAACAGTTCTAACTTGTATTTCGCAAAATATTTTCTCCTTTTTCCTGCCCACTTGTACTGTTTTAGCAAGATCTACATGTATTGCTCTATATTCTTCCTCTTTTTCCTCGGCCTTAACATTTAAATATCCTTTTGTCTTCAAATGTCCTTCCAAATAGTAAGCAAGATTATCTCTATCATCTCTACAGTAGCACGCAACTCGCACTCCAGCGATATCTTTTAAATCTGTAAGTTTCTTATGTCCTTTGTATTTATCAGGCTTGTCATCTCTACCTTTGTTATTTTCTAAGATAGATTTAAGTTTTTTGATTGACCCACCATTATGTCTCTGCCTAATATAATGAATACCCCATTTATCTGATTCTTTTTCGATTTGTTTTATAATTGTATAAACTTCTTTTTGAAAATTTTTATACTCATCTTTGTACTTATTGTAGTCTTTTTTCAATTGTTCTTCGTCTAGGTGTGTTTTTTTCATACAAGTTTGTTTGTCGATATTTTCACATCTTGTGGTTTCAAATTTGAAATTCCTTTTTACTAAACATAGCAGAGCCAAACTTTCTTTTAAGTAGCTCTCGGACTGAAGGCAGGCTTGGTTTTAATGCCCAAACGGGTTTGGGCATTAAACTGCCGAAGGAGAGGCAGCGGGCAATTTTCGCTGGAAAAATTGAACCGCGGTACTTAAAAGGAAGGTTTGGCGGAGCGCTAAACCACTATATTCACTATCTTATCTTGAATCGCAATAATTTTTTTGGGTTCCCTCCCCTCCAAAAACGCCGCAACCTTCTCATTCTCCAACGCCATCTTCTCAAGCTTGTCTTTGGATGTTCCTCTCTCCACCTCCAACTCCGCCTTAACCTTCCCGTTAACCTGAACCGGAATTGTTATTGTATCTTCCCTTGCCAACTCCTCATCAAACTCGGGCCATTTTTGGTCGTGAATACTTGAATCAGTAGATAGTTGAGACCATAATTCTTCTGTAATATACGGGGCGAAGGGAGCCAGCAATACCAGTAAAGTCCTAATATCTTCTTCGGAGTGCTCGTTATCGTAAAGCGTGTTTACAAAGGTCATCATGGCGGCGATGGCGGTATTGTAGTGCAATCTCTCAATATCCTCTGTCACTTTTTTTATCATCTGATGCCTTGCCTGCTCCAACTGTTTACTGTTTACTGTTTTCTGTTCACTGTCTTGAACAAGACCAAAGACTCGTCCCAAAAACCTATGCACTCCTCGTATTCCCTCGTCCCGCCAGTCTCCCCCCTGTTCAAGAGGGCTTAAAAACATTAAATAAGTGCGCACTGTATCTGCGCCAAACGCCTCAAAAAGATTATCGGGGTTTATTACATTTCCTTTTGATTTTGATATCTTCGCTCCATCTTTTATTAAAAGTCCATGGGCGCGAAACTTATCAAAGGGCTCTTCAAAATCTATAAGTTTTTGGTCGTGCAAAAACATTGTAATAAAGCGCGCGTACATTAAGTGCAAAACTGCGTGCTCCTGCCCGCCTATGTACATATCAACCGGTAACCAGGTTCTCGTCCTGAGCTTGTCGAAGGGTTTGTCATGCACATCTGTAGAGGGATACCTTAAAAAGTACCATGAAGAATCTAAAAAAGTATCGCTTACATCTGTTTCGCGCCTTGCGGCTCCGCCACACTCAGGACAAGCTACCTCAACAAAAGCACTATCTGCCTCAAGTGGCGCTTTACCCGTGCCTTTAGGGCGGAAGTCTTCAAGATAAGGTAACTCTACAGGCAAGTTTTCCTCGGACACGGGATGAATTGCCACCTCTTCGCCGTTTATTATAGTCCAATCAATTCCCTCTTCACCCTTTTTCTTTGCTTTTTCTAAACATTCGCCCGCGCAGTAGATAATGGGAATGGGTGGTCCCCAGTACCTCTGGCGGGATATCAACCAGTCACGCAAATGATATTGGACACGCATTTCCCCCCCTGCTTCTTCCGCTATTTTCTCTCTTGCTTTTTCGCTTTCGGTGTCGTCAAATTTACCTGAATTTACTAAAACACCCTCGCCTGTGTAGGCGCCTTTTGTTGCTTCGCCTGTTTCTTTATCTGGGGGCAAAATTACGGGGCGTATTGGAAGTCCATATTTTACGGCAAACTCAAAATCACGCTCGTCGTGCGCGGGTACGGCCATAATGGCACCTGTTCCATATTCTGCCAAAACATAATCTGAAATCCAAACAGGTACCTTTTCCCCGCTTGCGGGATTTGTAGCAAAAACACCTGAATCTACCCCATCTTTTTCTGTGTTTTGATTTTCTGCCTGTAAACTGCGTCCCTTAATTGCTTTATCAATATATTTTTTAACTTCGTCCGTTGTTTGCCAGCCCATATCAAGCCATTCATGCGCAAGCTCGGGCGATGCAACTATAAATGTCACGCCATATAGAGTGTCGGGACGGGTGGTGAAGACTTCTACAAAATGTTTGCCATCTTCTTGCCCGTCTCGCCCGAGGCTCGCCGAGGTGGACCCTTCAATATTTGATAGCGGAAATTTAAAAAGCGCGCCTTCACTTTTTCCTATCCAGTTTCTCTGCGCTGCTCGTGTGCGCTCGGACCAGTCAATTTTATCAAGATTTTCTAAAAGGCGCTCCGCGTAATCTGTAATTTTTAAAAACCACTGTCTTAATTTGCGTGTTTCTACAACACTATCACACCTTTCGCACCTGCCCTGTATCACCTGTTCGTTTGCGAGCACCGTCTGACAACCCGGACACCACTGCACAGGCGCTTCTTTGTGGTAGGCAAGCCCCGTCTTATAAAGCTGTAAAAAAAGCCACTGTGTCCACCTGTAGTAAGCGGGGTCTGTTGTGTCTACAAGATTATCCCACGAATACATTTGCCCCGCATTCTCTAATTGACGGCGGAAGTTTGCGGTACTTGTTTGTATAAGGTCGCGGGGATGCACGCCCTTTTTTATAGCAAAATTCTCGGAGTGAATGCCAAAGGCGTCAAAACCTATTGGCTCAAAAACATCGTACCCCCGCATACGCATATAACGGCCGTGGATATCGGAGCCCGTAAAAGCATAGAGGTTGCCTATGTGGAGGCCTTCAGCGGAAGGGTAAGGAAACATCATCAAATTAAAATACGGATTTTTTGCATTTTTAATATCCACTTGCCAGCGATTCTCTGCCAACCAGCGCTTTCTCCATTTTGACTCTATTTTAATCGGGTTATAGCTCTTCATTTTTCTCCTGTCCCTTCACCAAAAAAATATTTTTATTTTCCGCGAAGCGGTATATTTTTTCTGGTGCGGGATCAATTTTTATAGGATTATATTTTTTCATTTATGTTTGTGCTAATTTTTAGCACTTCTTTATTCTAATGAAGTAAAGGCTTAAATTCAAGTTACTGCTGGATTTTTAGCATAAAATATGGTTAAAATAGCTTAGCACATACAAAACAGGAGACTCGCATGAAAAGGTGCGTGGGGGTAAAGCTCACCAATGGCGAAGAGTGCCTTGTCGCATTTTCCCATAGAAAAACGGGTAAGGACGATGAAAAACAAACAGTAATAATGATTCACGGACTGGGTTCTTGTGGAAACGTTCTGGACAGAACCCTTGCAACTTCGCTTATCACAAAAGCGAAAGCGGAAGGAGTCGGTTTAGATGTGTTCACACTGGACCTGCCCGGACACGGAGACTCGGATAAAAATCTTCAAAAATTCTCTACCGATATATCCGCTGACGCACTACTCGGGTTTATGGAAGCAAAAGGCCTAAGCAGCGCCCATGTTTACGGTGTATCCCTTGGAGGGTCCACCGCCATAAAGTTTGCATCCAAACACCCTGATAAGATTCGTAGCCTTTCTGTGCAGGGACCGCCCATAAACGGGCGCGACTGGAAACTACTCAGAGTATTGCACGGACCCGCCCTCTCCCCCAGATATCTGCTCAAACTTTTAAAGCTGAACGGATTTAAGCCATTTACACGGTTACCGGAAGAGAAAGTATTGCGTATACTACGCGGACTGAACCCGGGAACAGACCTGGGCTCCCTGCGAAGAGTCTGCGAACTCAACAAAGATATGGAGGGTATACTAATAGAAGGCATTAAAAAACTTTCTGCCGTAGCGGTAATGGATTACGCGTGCGATATAATGGAGCTTGATTTAAGAAAGGAGCTTGAAAACATTGCCCTATACAAAATACCTCTTATGGTAGTAGACGGGGAAAAACCCGAACACAGAGGCGTAGATACAATGGAAAGAATAGCGAAGATTGTACCTTCAGCAAGAACACTCCAAATTAAAGGCGAGGGACACCTGGCAACAGTTCTCGGACATGAAACAGTTGCCGAAAACTTATTGGACTTTATAAAAAACGGGTCACTACAGTGACCCGTTTTTTTATTTGAAATCTATTCCAAATACTTTTTTAGCGTTTTCGGTTGTCTGCGCTTCTACTTCTTTAAAAGGTATGTCCTTGAGCTCTGCTATTTTTTGGGCGACATATTTTACATTAGCCGGCTCATTTCTTTCTGTTTTGTTTGGCCCGCCTTCGCCAAGGCTACGGCGAGGCAAAGGAGGGCTTAAGTATGGCGCGTCTGTTTCAAGAAGAATTCTGTCCAGCGGCGCTGCTTTAACCGCATCCTGTACTAAGCCAAGCGTGAAGACAAGACCGTTAACACCTATGTAATAACCCAGTGAAAGAAATTTTTTAAGCTGCTTAGGACTACCTGTGTATGAATGTATAACCCCAGGAACATCCCTTGCTTCTGTGTGCGGGTGTTCGCGTAAAATATTTAACATGTCCTTCATGGCAACACGGCAGTGTATTATTAGGGGCAGGTTTAAATCCAGAGCCATGTCCGCCTGGGCACAAAATGTTTTCTGTTGTTTTTGCGCGTAAGCTAAACCCTCCTCTTTTGTTTTTGGCCTCCACCAATAATCCAGACCAACCTCGCCTACGGCTACAACTTTTTTAGAACGAGCGAGTTCTTCATATTTTTTTCTATCAAACTTTTCGGCATGTGTTTCATATTCTACATGTCCGTCTGCCTCAAATTTATCTATCTTTCTCTCTTCCAAGTGTATTGGGTGAAGTCCGACTGCCGCCCACACACGGGGATTATTCAATTTTTCCGCAAACTCAACCGCGCGCTTAGATGTTGAATACTGAGAACCGGGCATTATTAACGAAACATCCGAAGAAAGCGCTCTTTCAAGCGTTTCTTCAAAGTCGTCTTTATAGGCGTTAAAGTTTAAGTGACCGTGAGTATCAATTAACATGGTTTTGTACCGATACCGCCCGAATCTTTGATTCGCTTGCGGTATCGTGGATCCTCGACGCTATAACAAAATCAAAGATTTTGATAGCGTCGGGATTCGCTACGCCTGCCTGCCGGCAGGCAGGCTCACAAAAAAGTATTTAGTATATAGTATTCAGTATTTAGGGGTGTTTGTGAAAAGCTTTGCTCTATACTGTATACTATATACTCTATACCTGAACGAGCGTGAAGCGCGAGTTCCGAGTTTGCGGAGCACTTACTCCAACCTTGGAAACAGTGACTCCCCCTTTTTCATTTCAAAGCGCCACGCGCGTTTGCTTTCGTGTTTAATGCCGAGCTGTTTAAATATCTCTTCGGAGGTTTGCGGTATTACAGGCGCAAGCATTGAAGATATGTTTGCTAAAATGGTTGCCACCTCCGATATTACCTCTTTAAATTTCTTTTCATCTTCTCTGGCTAAGACCCACAGTTTAGTGTCGTTTATGCGTTTGTCTGCGTATCCTATAAGAGCTTGTGCCTCTTTTATTGCTTCTGAAAATTTAAAGTTGTCCATAAACTTTTCGTAAGCCTTCCACCTTCTGTCCAGCTCTTTTTGGGCGGTTGATGGAAGCTCGCTTGCAAGGGGCTTATCAAGATATTTTTCCCCCAAGCTTACTATGCGCGCCAAAAGGTTTCCAAGTCCTAAGGCAAGGTCGGCGTTATAGCGAGCTTCAAATTTGTCTTTAGAATAATCGCCGTCTTTTGCCGGAGGTATCTCGGCTAAAAGATACCAACGAAGAGCGTCAGCGCCAGCTTGTGGTGAGCTTGTCGAACTGTATTCTTTCACAATATCGCGCGGGTCTACCACATTTCCTAAACTTTTAGATATCTTCATTCCGTCAATATTTATAAAGCCGTGCACAAAAAGTTTTTTAGGTAAAGGGAGTCCTAAGCTTAAAAGCATTCCCGGCCATATTGCGGCATGAAAGCGCAAAATATCCTTGCCCACAACATGCACATCTGCCGGCCAGTATTTTTTAAATTTAGCATTTGAACTTGTTCCCCATCCGAGCGCGGAAATATAGTTAGTAAGAGCGTCCGCCCAAACATATATTGTCTGCGAACTGTCGCGAGGAACAGGAATTCCCCACTTCAGAGTCTTGCGCGGGCGTGAGAAACTTACATCTTCAAGCCCCCGCTCTAAGAGTTTTAAAATTTCATTTTCCCGGGTTTTTGGTTCTATCTTAAACTCCCCGCTTTTTATCGCTTTTTCTATCTGTTTTGTATATTTAGAGAGCTTAAAAAAGTAGTTCTCTTCTTTGATAAGTTCGGGGGCAGCGCCATGCATTTCGCAAATACCATCTTTATTTAGATCTTTATTTGTGACAAACGCCTCATGCCCCGCGCAATAGAGACCTTCATACGCCTTTTTGTATATATCGTCATTGGCAACAAGCTGCGCCCAGACCTTACGCACCACCGGCCAGTGCCGGGTTTTGTTTGTTGTGCGTATAAAATAATCATTTGAAATATTAAGACTACCCCAGAGATCCTGAAAAGCCTTCGCGTTTATATCAACAAAATCTCTGACGCTTTTGCCGGCTTTTTCCGCCGAACGCACTATCTTTATCCCGTGTTCATCGGTCCCTGTTAAAAAGAAGACATCGTCCCCTTTGAGGCGATGGTATCTTGCCAGGGCGTCCGCCTGTACTTTTTCCAAAGTGTGCCCGATGTGCGCCTGAGCGTTAACGTAATCAATTGCGGTAGTAATGTAGAATTTCATAGTTTTGTTCACTTCGTTCACAAAATACCGCTGATATATGCTGATTTTGGCAGATTCTATGCTGAAGTTATCCGCATTGATCTGCTTTTAATCCGTACTGATCCGCGGTTTAAACGAGGCGTTTAGCCGAGCTTTCTTATTATTATAACAAACTCCCCTTTTACTTTATCATCTTTTAGCTTATTTATTACCTCGTCTATGTTGCCTCGGTATGTGCTTTCAAACTTTTTTGTAAGTTCTCGCGCAACCATAACCTGAAACATGAAACCTGAAACATGAAACATTTCTTTTAATTCTTCAAGTGTTTTGAGGATGCGGTGCGTACTTTCGTATAGTATAATAGGGGCCTCAGATTTTACAACTTTTTCAAAAAATTTTTTCCTCTTCTTTTTTTTGGGCGGATATCCTAAAAAAAGAAACTCGCTCATGGGCATGCCCGATATGCTGGCAGCTGCCGAAACCGCGCTCGGTCCTGGAACTACCACAATATCTACATCGCTTCCCAGCTCCTTAAAAACCTTCTCTATAAGCTCGTTTCCCGGATCTGATATTCCCGGGGTTCCCGCATCTGTTACCAGCGATAAATTTTTTCCCTCTTTCAAAAGAGCTATCACTTCGCTTATTTTAGCCTCTGAAGAATGCTGGTGATAACTTATGGTTGGAGTTTTTATGTCGTACTTATTAAGTAATTTTTTTGTAACACGCGTATCTTCGCATAAAATAAAATCAACCTCCTTAAGTATGCGGAGGGCTCGTAAAGTAATATCTTCCAGATTACCTATTGGGGTTGCGGTTATGTATAATTTATTCACTTCGTTCATAAATTAGGTATTAGGTATTAGGCATTAGTCTAAAACCTAGAACCTAAAACCTAACCCCTGCGAGGGCAAAGCCCGAGCTTATGCTTTTGCTTTTGCGGCAGTTATGCCGCGTACAAGCTCTGCGATAGCGGCAGCCAAAGGCACTGCTACAAGAATACCCCAAAGACCGGCGAGCTCCGCTCCTATAAGAACAAAAATAATTATAAAGAGGGGGTTAAATCCCACTACACGGCTCATTACGGCGGGGACTACAATTGTATTTTCAACTTGCTGCAGTAATATGTATGCCAAAAGAGCAATAAGTCCGACGGGCATGGATACAGTAGAGCCGGCTGCCAGTATTATACCGCCCGCGATAAACGGCCCGACGTAGGGAATAAGTTCCAACAAGCCCGCGAGTATGCCGACAGTTAGTGCAATTTCAACTTTAAGTAAAGAGAGTATCAAAAATGTTACAACACCAATAAATGTTGCCAAAACAAACATCGCCTGTAGCCACCTTCCCAGCCTTCTTTGGGTGCTCCTTAGAATGAGCTTTGCGGAATCCTTATACTTTTCCGGTGTTACAGCAAGCAGGGATTTTTCCAGATCTTTTCTTCGCAGGGAAAGATAGAAAGAAAAAACGATTATAAGAACAAAGGATAGTATTCCTCCAAAAATAGTTGATATAAAACTAAACACATTGGGTATAATCCCCGCGACACGCTCCTGCATGTTAAGTAACAACTCATCGAGGGCGGGTGCCAAAAAGCCAAGCTCTCCGAAAGTTGCTGTCTGGAAAATACCGCCCAAAAATGTGCCGTAGCGCTCGGGAAGATCCTGTGAAAGAATCCAGAGCTCGTTAAACAGTGTGGGTAAGAATATGTAAAACATCAGGAAAAAGGCACTTAAACCAAGGATATAGAACATGGGAACTATAAAAAGGCGAGACATCTTCTGTTTCTCCAGCCATTCAATAGTCGGCTCTATCGCTGCAGCAAGCACAATGGCAAAGAAAAGACTTGCCATTATCTCCCAAATTCTAAAAAACAACGCTACACCTAAAACAACAGCGCTTATCTTAAAAATCATAGCCATAGATATGTCCAGCATCATTACATTATTATTGTTTTTTGAGGTTTTTGGCATAACAGATTTTATAATTTATTTAAAATTTGCTTAATCTTATCCTTATCTTTATAAGGTCCCACAAGAGCAAAACATGCGGATTCTTTTTTAAAAATATCGTTTGCTATGTTCTTTACATCGCGGGCTTTTATGTTTTTTATATTTCTAAGATACTCTTTGGGGGTTGTAATTTCATTTAGCAATATCTCCTCCTCCCCCGTGTAAAAGGCGACAGAGTTTGATGTTTCAAGGTTTAACATGAAAGACCCTTCAATGTGACTCTTTGCTTTGCGCAGTTCATCCGCGTCAACAGCGGTCTTTTTTATCTTTTTTAGCTCTCTTACTAGTACAGTTGTCGCATCTTCCACCTTAGAATTATTTACACCGGCGCTTGCCGCAAAGTATCCGTAATCGGTTCCGGCACTTGCTCCAGCGCCCACATAATAAGCCAGACCGCGCCTTTCTCTTATTTCAGAAAAAAGACGTGAACTCATTCCTCCCCCCAGTATTACAGACAGTACATCAATAGCATATCTTCTCTCATCACGCATATCTACACCATCAAAACCGAGTACAAGGTGAGTTTGGTCGCTCTTTCTTTGTTTAAGAGTGACTTTTGGTCCGGATATTTGCGGGGGAATAACAGGATATTTTTCAAAAGAATTTCCGCTTGGCAAATCCCGCAAAAATTTTTCAGCAAGCTTTTTACCTTCTGAGTGGGTTATGTTTCCTGAAAATACAGCTACTATATTGTCCCCGCGATACTGCTTTTTAAAATACTCTCTGATGTCTTTGGGTTTAATATTTCCAACGCTTTTTTCGTCTCCCCCGACATCGCGCCCCGCCGGCTGGTTCCCGTATAAAGCCTCTTTAAAAACATCATAAACATGGCGCTGTGGAACATCATAATCCATGTGCAACTCTTCCATTATAACTCCTCTCTCGCGCTCTATTTCAATGTTTTTAAAAAGAGGGTTTTTTAAATAGTCGCTCATTACATCCAGAGCGAGTTCCGCTTTATTCTTTACTGTTTTCACATAAAACCCTGTTATTTCTTCCGCCGTAAAAGCATTATAGCTGGCGCCGATAGAATCTAATATTGTACTTATCTTTTTAGCGTTTGGATATTTTTTAGAACCTTTAAAGAACAGGTGTTCTAAAAAATGTGATACACCGGCAACCTCTTCTTTTTCATAATGAGAGCCTGTACCTACAAGAATAAGACTCGTTACGGCACCTGTGCTTTTTAGCGGAACAGTGAGCACTCTGACACCATTCTTTAATTTAAATGTTTTATAGTCAATATCCATAGCTTTATTCGCTAACGCTCACGAAAAGTATAAGGTATGCAGTATTCAGTATACAGGGGTGCTTTGTAATTAGCCTTGCTGAATACTCTATACTATATACTATATACTTGAACGAGCATGAAATGCGAGTTCTAAGCTCGCTTTGCGAGCTTATTTATAGTATAGCAATAAAACACCGATTTAATAAAGCGGTCAAGTTTTCAACGGCCCAACCGCTTGAGCCGTTGAAAACTTGACCTAAAAAAGTGCCCCCGTTACTGCGTAACAGGGGCAAAACGAACTAAAAAACAACTTCTTCGCGCTCTTTTGGCACAATTACTTCATGTTCAGGCAGAAGATCTGCCATTACACCGCGTCTTTGCATATCGGCATGCACAGGAAGAATCCTTCGCGGACGTGTCGTTTGGACAAAGTCCATAAGGTCATCCTGATAGGCATGACCGGAAACGTGAAAACGTCCAAAGCGGATATTCTCATCACCGGCTGCTTCGCGCACCCACCGGGACTCGTGAGTACCAGGATCATGCGTGCACTCCTTCGTATCGCAGTGCTCTGTTGGAAAATAAATTGTGCAACCCGTCTCACGCAACCCTGAAAGAATCGCGCTAACCGCATCCTCGTTGCCGGGAATGGTCCGGGAAGCAAACAGGACAACATCGTCATGCCCTATATGGATATCTTCCATAATGCCTTCTTCATCTTCCAAAAGGCGGCGAAGCGCGCTTCTTGGCTCCCCCTGGGAACCGGTAAGAAAGATAACGGCGTTATCCGGAACATTGTATTTGCGCCGATACGAGTACTTCTTCCACCCACCAAAGACAAAGCTGTGGTCGTATTTGAGCGGGGGTACTTCAAGAACATGTTCCACGCTGTTTAGCATAGAGCGACCGTGTAGTACAACCGGACGAGGCGCCTTAAAACGCTTCATCTTGTCCATAACGGCGGACCAGCGATCTGTAAGACTGCTGAACATTGTTATAAACACACGCTGGTTTGGATGGCCCTCCAGCACGTTGTAGATTTCCCCGACAGGTATTTCATCAGGCTCGCCTGTTCCGGACCTGTCACAGGAGGTTGAATCAATGAGAAGCAAATCGGCATCGGCGAGAATTGGATTGCTCCAAACTCTCGTATACTCCGCTGTCTGCTGGTCGTTGAGACCATGCAATTTGAAATCTCCTGTATAAACGACCTTCTTGCCGTTTATATGTACAGCGCACCCCAGAGAGCCCGGAATGCTATGCAGAACAGGAAAGAATTCAAAACTGACATCGTCGTTTTGAACCTTGCTCCATGGTTCAACCTCAACTGAATAATCATCAGTTGGATTATCGGGATTATGGACCGCATTCTCCAGCTCAAGCTGTGGCGGGTCATAAATCTTAAGGGAGACAAACTCCTTAGAGCGTATCTGCCGTCCAGTATATGGGCTTACCAAAATAGGGGGGATACCTTTGTTCGCAAAACGAGCAGAGGTTCTGTAGAATCGAATAAACTCATTTATACCGCCAATGTGGTCCAAGTGGCCGTGGCTCAAAAAAACCGCGACAATCTCATCCACCTCTTGGGGTATGGCAGAAAAATCGGGGGCTTCTATCTCATTGAAGCCATCATCTTCTTCTGGTAAATCTCCTACCTTTTGCCCGCAGTCCAGCAAGACTCCCTTTGTAATACCGGACTTATTTGTCCAATACAGCAAATGGCAGTTCAAAGCTCCAATTTCTTCAAGCCCTCCGAGGGACATAAACTTAACATCTGCAGTCACGTGCAATCTCCTTTCCTATATTTTATTTGGTATGCACCTAAAAAGCACCATTAAACACTCTTTAGGTGCATACCAAGCATGAAAAGAACCTGTATTTTGCCTGATAATACCATAAAAATAAAAAATAAGCAAGAGAGACGCTGCGCCATGCAACCCCTCGAAGAACATCCGGTACTTAAAATATGAATTGGCGAAACGATTAACTATTTAAAATTTTGCTCAGCTCATCTTTTAGCTCCTCTATTTTGACCCGCTTTTGTTCCATTGAATCTCTGTCGCGCATAGTTACAGTATCATCTTCAAGAGTATCGTGGTCCACAGTAATGCAAACAGGTGTTCCTATTTCGTCATGGCGGCGATAGCGCTTTCCTATGGCGCCGCCCTCATCGTACTCCGCGGCATAAGTATTTCTAACATTCTCAAATATCTCCCGAGCTTTTTTTGTAAGCTTTTCATCTTTTTTCAAAAGTGGGAATACAGCCACCTTAACGGGAGATAGCCACTTTGGAAATTTCATAACAACTCTTATGTCACCACCTTGTGCTGAGGACGTTCGGCTGAGCTCAGTCGAAGCCCTTGTCGAAGTATTTACCTCTTCCTCGTTATACGCCTCAAGAAGGACGGCCAAAATTGTTCTATCCACGCCAAAGGTCGGCTCTATAACATGTGGTACATATTTTTCTCCTGTCTCGGTATCCGTATAGCGAATATCCTCTCCTGAAGCCTCCATGTGGTTTTTAAGATCAAAATCTGTACGGTAAGCAAGACCATAAAGCTCTTTTTTACCAAAAGGATAATCATACTCAATATCTACTGTTCTTTTGGAATAGTGGGCAAGCTCTTCTTTGGGAACCTCTAAGTCGTGTATCTTGTCTTTACTTATGCCCAAGTGCTCAAGCCATAAGTGCATCTCTTTTAACCAGTATTCAAATTGTTTTTCCCAATCCTGCTCCTTTACAAAATATTCAATTTCCATCTGCTCAAACTCCCGGAGGCGAAAAATAAAATTACCGGTTGTTATCTCGTTGCGAAATGCTTTACCTGTTTGCGCTATGCCAAAAGGAACTCTTTGCCTTGTTGTGTTTATTATATTTTTAAAATTTACAAACATTGCCTGCGCCGTTTCGGGCCGCAAATATACTTTATTTTCTTCATTTTTAACAGGTCCTAAATAAGTCTCAAACATAAGGTTAAACATCTTGGGCTCTGTAAGCTCATTTCCTTTTGGACTTTTTAATTTAAGTTCTTTTATTTTTTCAGACATCTCCTGCAAACTCATCGCCTCCGCGTTTTTTACACCGGCATCCTCCAAAAGATGATCTAGGCGGTAGCGTTCATGTGTTTTTTTGTCTTCCACAAGAGGGTCGTTAAAGCCCTCAACATGGCCGCTTGCCTCCCACACGCGAGGATTCATTATAAGAGCGCCGTCCATACCCACCATATCCTCTCTGTCGCGAACAAAACGCTTCCACCATTCATTGCAGATGTTGCGTTTTATTTCAACACCTAATGGTCCGTAATCCCACGAATTTGCAAGTCCTCCGTAAATATCGGAGCCCGGATATATAAAACCACGCCTTTTGCTCCAGGCGACCACTTTATGCATTAGATTGTCGTTTGGTTTACTCACGAAATAATATTTAAAATTACGAAGCGTTACAAGTTTTAGTTTGGTACCTCTTCCTCTGGTATGTCCTGGTCCAACAGAGAGCTTGTGAATATGTCTATTCCTGTAAGTTTTGTCTGTTCCAAAACATTGAGCTGGTTTTGAATATCTTCGGCATCCGGCACAAGACCTATCTGAAATTCTACTGTCCTTTCGGGATATACAAAACCGACCCCGACACCCACATCTCCCAACTCCCAGACTACAGTATTTGTATCTGAGAGATACCTTACATCCTCCGCTGCGGGAGATGTATTACTCTGCCACACAACATAGTCAGGCAACACCGCCTCAACTTTTCCTAAACGCACAGCATTTGTTGTATTCTCTACAGTCCAGCGTACAGTATATGTTGAAAGCTGGTTCGGTACCGGCGGATGAGGGCCTGTATTATCAAAAGAACCTCCCTGCCTGTAAACAGACTGTTCTAACTCAAATCTAGTGGAAAGCTTGACGGACAAGGTGTTTTCAGCCTGCAGAACCGCTCCGTTAAGGGCCAGGCTTTCTTTTTGAGAGCGTAGTGTTGTAATAATATTTATAGTTTTGTTTGTATCCTGAACATTTGCCGGTTCTATATTGGAACGTACGTTAAAAGAAAAACTTACTGTACCCGTTTCTTCAACATCAGTAAACCGCAATGAAGAAAGCTGGGCCTGGGTCCACTCAATTGTCTTTGCTTCTGAATCTACAATACCTCCCGAAGCTGCTATGGTTGAAAAATCTACAAGACTTTCAGGAAGCGAAACTCTAAGCAGGGCATCTTCAAGTGGGACGTTTGCCTTATTGGTATATGTTATTCTTACAGTTGCACGCTCTCCCGGATCTACAAAGCCGCGTGCGGGATTAACCATGCTCTGATTAAGCACAAGAGGAGATTCCGATATACCTATTGCACGCTCTGCTGTGTGCAGAGGTAAAAATGAAATACCATCGCGTTTGCCAAGAGATACTTTAAAGAGAGGTTCCCCTTCATATGATGAAAGCCTACCTCTAAATTCACGCTTAACGGTTTGACCCTCTTTAAGCTCCCCTATCCTCCACACTGTTTCAAAGGCAAATGCTTCGCTAACCTCCTGCATGCTAAAGCCTTGAGGGGCGTCCAGTCTAAGAAAAAGGGGGGATGTTTCTATGTCAGAATGGGGAACAACTATAATACTTCCGCGAACATCCTGATCCGCGTAAACATTCTGAGGCAAATCAAATACAATAGAAACATCTAATTTTCCTATTATAAGCTCTAAAGATGTTGTTTCTACAAATCGCGCTGAAAGCCCCTCGGGCGAATAATCCAGTCGCGCGTTTAAAGATTCTTTGCCGTTGGTGGAAGAGACAACAATTTTAAAAGATACCTCTCTCTTAGAGCCTGGGGGTAAAATATCTATACCCGAACGTATATCTTCTAATCCTTCCAAAACTTCTACCGTTGATGGCGTTTCAAGAGTTAGATTCAAATCCTGAAGAGCTTTGTCGGAATTATTGCTAATTATAAGCTTGTAGTCCTCTGCTTTTCCGTTCTCAACCTGTCCGGGGCCTTCTATTTCCAGTTCCACATTTCTTGTTGAAAAATCTCCGCGTCCCAGCCATATAAAAACAGCTGCTACAACAAGAGTTAAAAGAGAAAGCGGCATTAGATGCCATACTTTAATTTTAGATTTTTTATTTATTTTTTGCTTCTTAAGTTTTTTAGACATGATTTTTTAAGCCAAAGAATTCTACTGAGTACTCAAGCTTGTTCTGGAGTAATCTGCGGATATAAATATCCAGCTGACGGGCATTTTTTACTCTCTCAAAATTTAAATTTTGCGGAGCAAGTCCTAAAATGCCCAAGAGTGATATCAACCATTCCTTCTCTGCCTTCCAAAGCTCTTCCCTGCTGCTATCTTTTTCCGCGACGGATGAAGCATCGCGTAACACTTTACACAAAAGTTCCCACATCTCTTCATCTTTTTGTCCCTCGTAGGTTATTTTATCGCAAAGCTGTAAAAATGACATTACATACGCTAAAGCTGTTATATTATCCGATATGGCGGGGTGTCCCTTTATACTCTTTATACCAGAAAATATGTATCCTGTGCGAGATATAACAAAATTAAAGCGTATAATTGACGGGTTGTGAAGGAATATGCCCTGTTTTGTAGTTATTTTTTTGGAGCTGCGCGCTTTTATTATCATTTTACCAAAATCGCGCGTATAGCATGAAACTAGTTCATCAGCTTCTCCTGTGGGACGGCTTCCTAAAACAATGGCATCTGTGAAATACATAATTTATTATAACTTCTTAATACCCACCCTGACTTTATGCTTTGGGTCCCAGTTGTATTCAGAAAACATATCGTAGGCGCGATCTTCCACGTTAGATATCTCCGCAACATCAGAGGAGGTCGTTTTTGACATCTCTTCTTCGTACTTTAAAAGCTTGCCTGCAAGCTCCGAGCCAAGAGAGTACTCAACCTGTATTTTATCGGCCGGCTTTAAACCAAGCTTGCGTCTCATGTTTTGTATGTGGCGCATCATCTCTCTTGCCTGTCCCTCTACAGCAAGCGCTTCCGAAAATGTAACCTTTAAAGCAATCTTACCCTCAACAACCCAGTCACTGCTTTCGGTTTGAACATCAGAAAATGAAACGACATCCTTAACATTAATCTCGTCTTTTAAAATATTTTTTAGTTCATCTGAAATATCTTTCGGCACAGCAAGAACCTCAAGAGGTTGGCGTACTTTTAATCCGTTGTCAGAACGAAGCCGAAGAGCAACTTGAGACCATGAACGAATATCCCGCATAACTGCAACAACTTCCTCATCCTTTTTAGAAAATTTTTCGTATTCAGGATAATCCTCCCAGTGTACGCTTTCATTCCCGGTCTTATTTAACCCTTGCCATATATGTTCAGATACAAAGGGGATAAAAGGGGCCGTCATTTTTGAAGTTTCATTCAAAATAAATGCCAGCGTGTCGGAGGCCTCATCTTTTTCATCTTTTGTTTCAGGCCTCTGAAGACGCTCTCTGGACCGGCGTATATACCAATTAGAAACATCTTCAACAACAAACTCTTCCAAAGCGCGTGCCGCGTCAAGAATGTTGTAATCATCTATACACCTTACCACCTTTTCGTTAACTTCCTTAAGTTTAGCAAATATCCACTGATCTAATACATTTTTACTTGTCTTCGCGGAAAAATCATCAGATGGCTTTACGTCAGGAGCATAAGTATTGAGGAATGTGTAGGAATTTGCAAACGTAGAAAGAAATCTCTGCCATCTTTCTTTTACATCCTGCTCACTAAATAACTTCGCGTCTCCGGGCTGGTTAACTGTAAAAAAGTACCAGCGCACAGCATCCATGCCGTATTTTGATGCCAACTCTTTTGGGTCAATGATATTTCCCTTGCTTTTAGACATCTTTTGTCCATTATCGTCCAAAACTATTCCAAGAGTAATAACATTCTTATATGAAGGAGCTTTTCCGAGGATAACCGAAACTGCCAACATCGTGTAAAACCATCCGCGAGTCTGATCCATTGCCTCTGTTATATAATCAGCGGGATATGCTGTATTTTTGTCTATAGTATCTTTATTTTCAAAAGGGTAATGCTGTTGAGCAAAAGGCATGGAGCCGGAATCAAACCAAACATCTACAAGATCTTCTACCCTTCGCATGTTTTTACCGCAGGCTTTACAAAGGAACTCTATATCATCAACAAAGGGTCTATGAAAATCTAATTCACCCTCGTTGTTATAAGGAAACTTGGCGTACTCCACTCTTCTCAACTGCGCGTTCTGAGGATACTCACCCTTTCTCTTCCACTCAACACCCTCATTTATCGTAAGGCCCCCAAGAGATGCCTCAAGAACCCAAAGCGGATGCCCGTGGCTTACCAGCAATATTTTTTTACCGCTGTATTTTTCTTCCAAAGCGCTTATCGCCTCAAGCATTCTCTTTCTTACACCTGCTAATGTTTCTCCTTTGGGAGCGCCTTTTGTAAAGTTATAATTTTTTTCTCCTTTAAAATAGTCCGAATAACCCTGTTCCGATTTGCCTTCATATATGCCCACACCAATTTCTTTTAGTAGGTCTTCCGTTATTACATCCACGCCGAGTGCTTCTCCAACCATTTGAGCAGTCTCGCTTGTTCTTCCTAGTGGTGATGTAACCACAATATCTACACCACCCTCTTTTTTAAGCTGTTCTATTGATTCTTTGACCTGCTCCACGCCTTTTTTACTTAACGTGTCTAGGGGGTGTTTTTTTGTAGTATCGCTTATCAATATTTGGGCCTCATTGTTTTCTGAATGGCCGTGGCGCATAAGCCAGTATTCATTTTTTCCTTTTGTGAGTTTTGCAAGATCATCTCTGGACCCTACAACATCCACATGCTCACACTCTTCGCATTTCCAAACAGGAAGAGGTGTACCCCAGTACCTGGAACGAGAAAACGCCCAGTCTTTTACATTGCGCAACCACTCACCAAACCTTCCCTCTTTAATATGTTCGGGAATCCAATTTATCTTATTATTTGCCTTTATAAGATCGTCTTTTAAGCTACTCATTCCTATAAACCATGAGTCTGTAGCGTAATAAAGGAGTGGTTCGCTACACCTCCAGCAGAAAGGGTATGAGTGCTCGTAGGGCTGAACTTTGTAAAGCAAGTTGCTTTTTTCCAGGTATTTTATAATATCCTTTTCTGCCTCTTTCACATTCCTCCCCTCAAATTCTTTAACAAATTCATTGAAATTTCCAGCCTCATCAACTGTGTGCACTGTGGGCAACCCAAACTCCTTCCCAAGCTGGTAGTCATCCTCTCCGTACATTACAGCAGTATGCACGATACCTGTTCCATCTTCTGTGCTTACAAAATCGGCTACATACACCTTGTGGGAAGTTTCGGACCGGAGTTCTTTAATATCGAACAAGGGTTCATATTCAAGGCCCACAAGGTCCTTGCCTTTTATTTCACTTAACACATCATACTCATCTTCCAATATTTCAAGCAATTCTGTTGCAAGTACGTAATATTCCCCATCCTGCCTTACAACCGAATATTTTATATCTTTACCCACAGCCAAAGCAACGTTTCCCGGAAGAGTCCAGGGTGTTGTTGTCCATGCCAAAAAGTATATTTTGGGTTCCACCTCTTCAAGTTTTAGTTTACTAAACGCCTCGGGATCGCGCAGTTTGAACTTTATATAAACGCTCTGGTCTGTAACATCTTTGTATCCTTGTGCAACCTCGTGGGATGAAAGGGCAGTTCCGCACCTCATACACCTTGGAACAACCTTGTGGCCTTCGTAGAGCAGTTCTTTTTCATATGCCTGTTTCATTATCCACCACAAGCTTTCCATATATAGCGGATCTAATGTTATATACGGATTTTCCATATCAATCCAAAAGCCCATGCGCTCTGTGAGTTCTTCCCACTCTTTCTGATAGCGCCACACACTCTCGCGGCACTTAGCATTAAACTCGGCGATGCCGTATTTTTCAATATCTTTTTTACTGTTTAGTCCCAGTTCTTTTTCCACCTGTATTTCTACCGGCAACCCGTGCGTATCCCAACCGGCGCGGCGCTCTACGTGAAAACCGCGCATTGTTTTATATCTACATACTATATCTTTATAAGAACGAGCCTCTACGTGATGAAAACCCGGCATACCATTTGCAGTTGGCGGACCTTCATAAAACACAAAGCTTCGGTCTTTTGACCGGTTTTCAACACTTTTTTTGAAAGCCTGTATTTCTCTCCAGTTTTTTAATATTTTTTCTTCAAGTTCGGGGAAATTCATAAATTGTCTAAGAAGGCAAATTAATTTATTAATGTAGCTTGATTAGCTACAATTTATAGACCCCGCCCCCTTTATTAATACCATTGGTATTAATAAAGGGGGCGGGGTAAAGCTGCTTCTAAATTCACACTACGCGCAAAACGCTTGTGTTCATTAAGAACCTGCTTTACATTTTTTGCGGAGCATTAATACCTAACAACTCCAAACATTGTTTTATTACCATACCCGTAGCGCTTGTCAAAGCCAAGCGGCCACGGTTTATCTCTTTAACTTGTGCTGAGGCTCCCGAAGCATCTTCATCTATTACCCT